>JABFSA010000034.1 GCA_013140775.1 Acidobacteriota bacterium
GTGAGGCACGTGAATTCCAGCTCAACATGGACGGCCAGCAGGTGTCCGCGGACATCGGCACCGGCGGTCAGGCGAAGTTCAGCGCCGACGCCATCGCTGAGTTCCAGTTCATCTCCAACCGTTTCGACGCGACGCTCGGACGCTCGACCGGTGTCCAGGTCAACGCCATCACGAAGTCAGGCACCAATAGGCTGGCAGGACTCTTCCGCAGCAACTTCCGCGACAGCCGCTTCAATGCCGAGAACCCGGTGCTCGGCAGGGTCGAACCCATCAAGAACCAGCAGTACAGCACGGCGGTCGGAGGACCGATCGTACGCGACAAACTGCACTTCTTCGGTAACTACGAGTACGAGCGGGAGCCGCGCACCAGCATCTTCAACTCGCCCTACCCCGCGTTCAACGTGACGCTCGATGGCGAGGACAACCAGAAGAAGGGCGGCATCCGTCTGGACTACCAGATGTCCTCGGCCACGCGCGTGATGGGCAAGTTCTCCAAGGCGACGTTCTCCCAGCCCTTCGGCGCCGGCAACACCGGCTTCTCCGGTTCGACAGGTACGAACGCGGAATACAACCGCGAAGCGCTCGGTCAGTTGACGCAGGTCCTCAGCAACCGGATGGTGAACGAAATCAAGGTCGGCCAGGCCGTGTTCGGTCTTTCCAACCGGAACCTGACCAGCTGGTCGAATCACTGGCAGAAGGCGAACGGCATCACGATCGGGTCGCCACGCATCGCGTTCACCGGTTTCGCGATCGCCCCGAACGCCAACTATCCGCGCCATCAGGATCAGTGGGTCTGGAGCGGCCGCGACGACTTCACCACCTCCTACGTCGCAGGCGGCCGTCATGACCTCCGCATGGGTGCGGAGTTCCTCAATCGCCATCAGATTCAGGCGAACTGCCGTCAGTGCAGCGGCGACATGCGCGCCAACGGCGGACCGCTCCCCTCGGCCGCGTTGCTGCAGTCGTACTTCCCGGATCCGTTCAATGTTGACACCTGGAACCTCGCCGCGATCTCTCCGCTCGTGACGACGTACAGCATCGGCGTCGGCGATTTCAACGTGAACCTCTATTCGAAAAAGATCGGAGCCTGGGCGCAGGACGACTGGCAGATCTCGTCGAACCTGACGCTGAACCTCGGGTTGCGGTATGACCTCGAAATTGGAGCGTTCGCCAACGACGTCGCGATGCCACCGTTCCAGGAAGCCGGGCGCCCGAACGACGCGAAGAACTTCCAGCCGCGCCTCGGGTTCGCGTACTCGCTGAACGACAAGACGGTCGTTCGCGGCGGCACCGGCCTTTACTATGGCGACGCCCTTGGCGCCGACCAGTCGTTCGCGACCGGCAATCCGCAGATCGTGGTCATCTCCTACACGAACGACGGTCGCCCCGACTTCGCGGCGAATCCGACGAACGGCCGCCCGCTGCCGAACTACGCCGAGGCACAGGCGCAGTTGTGCTCGGGCAATCCCACAGCCTTCAACGCGTGGCGCGCGGTGAACTACACCGGCGCGGCGCCCTGCCTCACGCGCGACCTGCAGGAGTTCGTCGGCCTGCCCAAGTACGTCCACCTGCCAAAGACCTTCCAGACGTCGATCGGTATGCAGCGTCAGGTCGGCAGCGTGATGGCGGTGACGGCTGACTACGTCTACAGCAAGGGCTCGCAGGAAAAGGACGTGGTTGACAACATCAACCTCACGTTCAATCAGGCGACCGGCGTCAACTTCCCCTTCGCAAATCGTGCGACGAGGCCCTACCCCGACTGGGGTGTGGTGTCGATGAACACGCACCTTGGCCGTTCCTCGTACCACGCGCTGCAGACGGCAGTGACCAAGCGGTTCAGCGATCGCTGGCAGGGTTCGGCGACGTACACGTTGTCCGGTCTCTGGAACGCCGACACGAAGCCGTTCAGCGGCCTCGAGCAGGTGACGTTCGACACGGCTCCGGATCTTGGTGGTGAATGGGGCTTCTCCGCTGATGACCAGCGTCATCGCGCGGTGTTCAACGGCATCTGGCAAGTCGGGTATGGCTTCCAGGTGAGCGCCCTGCACTTCTTCGCCGCGGGCATCCGTCAGGCGCACACCTACGGCGGCGACGTTCGCGGAACTGGCGCCAACTTCAGCCAGCGTTTCCGTCCGGACGGCACGATCGTTCCGCGTAACGATCTGATCGCGCCCGCACAAAACCGCACGGACATCCGGTTCCAGCAGCGCATCCCCCTGGGCGGCCGGTTCTCCGTTGACGGTATCGCGGAGATCTTCAATGCGTTCAACCGTCCGAACTGGGGCATCGGGACGCAGGAGAGCACGCCGACGCAGTACCTGCAGCACATCTCGGCGCAGGTTCGGACGATGCAGTTCGGCTTCCGCCTGACGTTCTAGGACACTTCCCCGCACCGGCTCACCCGGTGCGGGCGCTACACCCGGGTGTGAGGGTACCAGCTGGTACCTCACACTCGCATCCGCACTGCCTGCCCGCGCTCCCTCACTCCACGTTATCCACAACCCGCACGCCATCGACACCAGGGGACGCTATCCGGAGGGTCACAGCGTCGTCACCAGTGCCCGTGCCAGGGGAGTTGGGCACAAGGACGTTCCTGGGGGCTGGTACACAAAGGGCGGCACGGTGTATCCGTGCCGCCCTGGATGTCGAGCGCCTTTGCAGGGCGCCTGGTGGCTTCGAGCTAGGGCTCGAGCGTCGCGAGGTAGGCGGAGATGGCGACCATATCGTCGCTGGTCAGCCGTGAAACCGGCGCCACCATATACGACGAGTCAATACCTTTGCGCGTGCCGTCCTTGAAGAACGCCAGCTGACGGTAGGTGTAAATCGGGTGCATCCCGGCAAGCCGCGGGTTGGAACCCTGACCCTTGAGGTCGAGGCCGTGGCACAGGGCACAGGCCATCGTTCTGCCGCCGCCCGTCTCAACCAGCTCTTTGCCCCGCGCGATGCTGCCAACCGGGACGTAGGACACGAAACCGGAATTCGGGTCGCGCATACGGGCGCGGTTCAGGTCTTCTGGCACGGTGATGATACGGCCGGCGATCGGCTCGGTCCCTCCAGCCGGGTCCAGCATCCGCATCCGCCCATTGCCCAGGAATGTCTTCGGCACCATCGCGGCCTCGGTCACCGTCTGGAATTTCTTGCGCGGCAACTTGGCGAAGTACACAGCAGCGACGCGCGCCTGCTCGTCTGTGACCGCCTGCGCGATGCCGTTCATCCGTTTGCCGGTCGGGTCCTGCCGCACTCCACTCTTGAAATCCAGCATCTGCTGGACCATGTACGGCACCGTCAGCCCGGTCAGGTCAGACGACTCGGGGTGACCGAGGCCCGACATCAGGTGGCAGGCGCCGCAGGCCATGGCTGCGCCAGCCCCTTTGGTCACAACCAAAGGGGCGCCTGGATGTTGCTCGGGGTACCAGTCGGGAGGGTTGAGCAGGTCGTCGATCTGTTCCTGCGTGTAGGTCTTGGCGCTGCCCGGGGCTCGCTTTGGTGTCGCGTCTGGCGGGAGCTCCTTCTGGACTCTGTCCGGAAAGGCCCAGGTCATGTCCGGACCCGCCGGCGCCGGCGCCTGCTGCGTGGCGACCCCAGCGGAAAATACATAAACCAGAGCGACGGCCAGCACCCAAGTCATTCTGCGCATATACGCGGCTCCTCAGTAAACTGTCTGTAGGTCGGTCGCGATCTGAGAGGACCGAACCAATAATCAGCCCGCACATACTACGACAAACTTTGGGGAAATTTCTTCGCCCCTGCGATTGCGAACCCTTTTTCAGGTGTGGGGATTATTTGTGCGTCCACTGCGGATTATTTGTCCGCGAAAAAGCGATAAACTGCTGATACGCAAGAACAGTAGTGCATAGCAGAGTGATTCTTTCGGAGGGCCTATGAAGGTCGGATCGAGGCAGATGGTTTGCGGCGCGGTAGTCACCACTGGTGTGTGGCTGCTGAGCGTGGCGCTGGTGAGCGGGCAAGCGGGGCCCCCGACGGCTGCGCAGAATCAGATGCTGGCCGAGAACGTTTTCAAGAACATCACCGTGCTGCGTGGCATTCCCGTAGACGAGTTCATGGGCACGATGGGCGTGTTCTCCGCCGCCCTGGGGCTCTCGTGCGAGGACTGCCATACAGCTTCGTCGAACGACTGGTCCAACTACGCTCGTGATGTCAGTCCTCGCAAGACAATGGCGCGCCAGATGGTGCGCATGATGGCGGACATCAACAAGCAGCACTTTGGCGGCCGGCAGGTCGTGACGTGCTTCACCTGCCATCGAGGCAGCAACAGCCGGCCGAGAGTGACATCGAGCCTCACGATCCTCTACGGTGCCCCCCCGCTCGATGAGCTGGACGTTCTCACTCCACCGGCCGCCCCCGGCGGTCCGACTGCGGTCCAGATCCTCGACAAGTACCTGACGGCGATCGGTGGCGCGCAACGCGTTGCGACGCTGACGAGCTGGGTGGCCAAAGGGACTTACTCGGGATACGGTCCCGAGGGTGCTCCCCGGCCAGTCGAGGTCTACGCCAAGGCCCCGAACCAGAAGAGCGTGGTCGTGCGCGACCCTGGCGCCGGTGACAACGTCACCACGTTCAACGGCACGGGCGGCTGGGTGTCTGCACCGTTTAGACCGATCGAAGTGCTCGAACTCCACGGCCCGGAAATCGACTCTGCGAGGGCGGAAGCTGAAATCCTGTTCCCGGCGAACATCAAGACCGTCCTCACCGGGATGCGGACCGGCAACGACTTCATCGACGACAGGACCGTCCTGTCGATCCAGGGAAACAAGGGCGGCGCGATCGTGACGATGTACTTCGATGAGGAAACGGGCCTCTTGACGCGCCTGGTGCGATCGACCCCTTCACCGGTAGGCCGTCTCCCGGTGCAGATTGACTACTCGGATTACCGTGAGGTGTCCGGCGTGAAGATGCCATTCAAGTGGAGGATGACCTGGCTTGACGGACGCTCGAACTTCGAGATGACCGAGATTCAGGCAAACGTCACGATCCCCGCGACGAGGTTCGCAAGACCGGCGCCGCCGAAGCCCTACTAGACGGCCGGAAAGGGTCCGAAAGAAGGAGCGCGCAGCACGGAAATTCGGGATTGGCAGCCGGGTTAGGCTGAGATCATTGCAGGTTGTAACGGGCGAGTATATATTTGAAATTAAGCCGATAGACTCGACTTAAGACGGCGTCGGGTACCAATCAGGCAGGAGGGTTTCACAGTGAAGAAGAGTTCATTCGTGACGGTCGGCGTGATGGCAGCGGCTTTGACCCTGTCGGGTTCTGCCTGGGCACATCACGGTGATGCGGGCCGATACATTGAGGACGTCATCACCATCACCGGGACCGTTGTCGAAACGCAGTTGATCAATCCTCACGCGATTCTGGTGTTCGACGTCGCGGAAGGTGGAAAGAACGTCCGGTGGCAGGCCGAGCTCGGCGGTGCGCAGGCGTTGGTCAGGGCCGGCTGGACGAACGACGTCAAGCCCGGCACGAAAGTCACGCTGACGGGCAGACGGTTGAAGAGCGGTGCGCCCTACATGAACATGACCGAGCGGGCGAGACTGATCCTCGCTGATTCCGGCAAGGAAGTGTTGCGCAACGCCAACTACGGGCAGCCGGCGCCAACGGGCGAAGGCGGAACGTCGAGTGCCGGCGCCGCACCGGCAGCACCGGCGAAGTAGACACGGGCTGGCGGGTTCGCCAGCGCTCAGCACCAGCGTCACCATACCGGCCGGCGGCAATAACCATTGCCGCCGGCTCCCAACTCGACAACAATATTTCTCCGGCGTCCAAACTCCTCCGTCGCATCGCGCGTCAATATGGACTGCGCAACGGGTGGCTGCGGCGCCGTGTCTTTGACCGCACATTTCAACGCTCGAGATATCTGGAGGCTTCATGAGGCGCATTGCGTTCTTGATCATTGCGGGGGTCTGCGTGGCGACATGCGTGACCTCGGGGCGACTCACCGCCCAGGCGCCAAGCGCGCCGTTGCGGCAGGTGGCTTACCTGAAGGCATCGAACCCTGATGCCTATGATCACTTTGGAGAAGGCGGTGCCCTTCCGAGCCACACAGGCCAGACGGTCGCCATCAGCGGCGACGGGAACACGATTGCCATCGGCGCGCCCCACGAAGCCAGCAACGCGACCGGCATCAACGGCAACCAGAACGACAACAGCACCTACAACGCAGGTGCGGTCTACGTGTATACGCGCAACGGCGGCACCTGGCAGCAGCAAGCCTACGTGAAGGCGTCGAACACCGGGTCTGGAGACTATTTCGGAAGCTTTGTCTCATTGAGCGCCGACGGGAATACGATGGCCGTCGCGTCCAACTGGGAGGCGAGCGCCGCCAAGGGCGTGGGCGGCGACCAGACCGACAACACAATCCCGCAGGCCGGCGCGGTATACATTTTCACCCGCACCGGCGGGACGTGGCGTCAACAGGCATACATTAAGGCCTCCAACACCGGCGAGGCGGGCGAAGAAGGGGACGGCGATCAGTTCGGGTTCTCTCTCTCGCTCAGTGACGACGGCAACACCGTCGCTGTCGGGGCAATCGCGGAAGACAGCAACGCCTCGGGCATCAACGGCGATCAGGCAAACAACGCGTCGAATTCGGCGGGCGCCGTCTATGTCTTCGCAAGGTCCGGCAGCACGTGGTCGCAGCAGGCGTATATCAAGTCGTCCACGCCGCCGGAATACACGAACGGCGACCTCTTCGGGTTCTCGGTAATGCTCAGCGCCAACGGCAACACGCTGGCCGTGGGTGCTTATGACGAGGGCGGGTCGGCACGGGGCATCAACGGCGCGATCGACAACATGCGCGGCGGATCCGGCGCCATCTACGTGTTCACCCGCAACGGTGCGACGTGGAGCCGGCAGGCATACCTCAAGTCTTCCAGATCCGAGCAGGGTGACTCATGGGGCGTCTCCGTGACGCTGAGCGACGACGGGAACACATTGGCTGCCGGCTCGGTCGATGAAGACTGCAAAGCCACCGGCGTGAACCCGGCCGGATGCGACAACGACTTCAAGACCGACGTCTCCACGGGCGCCGTGACCATCTGGGTGCGAAACGGCACGACGTGGACCGAACAGGCCTACCTCAAGTCGTCCAACACCGACACCGAGGATTGGTTCGGCATCCGCACCATGCTCAGCGGCGACGGCAACACCCTCGTGGTGACGGCTTCCAATGAAGACAGCGCCGCCCAGGGCATCAATGGCAAGCAGGACGACAATTCAGCCGTCGAAGCTGGCTCTGCCTACCTCTTCACGCGCACGGGTACCACCTGGGCGCAGCAGGCCTACGTGAAGTCGTCCAACAACCAGGCGTACGACGAGTTCGGCAATTCCGCGGCTGTCAGCGCCAACGGCAGAACGATTGTCATCGGTGGACGCGGAGAGGACAGCAACGCTCGCGGCGTCAACGGCAACCAGGCGGACAACTCGGTTGACGAGGCGGGCGCGGCATACGTTTTCGCGCGCTAAAGACCCGAGGACGACCTTCAGCACGCTGCTGGTCGTCCTCGCGCTCGGCGCCACCCACGCATCGGCACAGACGCTTCAAGCCCTGCCCGGCGACGGCCCGTCGCCGCCTGTGGCTCCCGCCACGGTTTCACGAGACGACAGCGGACGCGCAACGGTCCGGGCAGTTCGCCTCGCCGAACCACTTCGGCTCGACGGACGTCTCGATGAAGCCGTCTACGCGACGGTTCCCGCCATTGACGGGTTTGTACAGCAGTTTCCGATCGAAGGCGTGCCCGCGACAGAGCTCACTGAGGTCTGGGTCTTCTTCGACGACGCCAATTTGTATGTCGCGGCACGCTGCCTCGACAGCCAGCCAGATCGCGTCGTCGGCAACGAACTGAGGCGCGATAACAGCAACGTCTTCCAGGTGAACGACAACTTCACCGTCACCTTCGATACCTTCCGCGACAGGCGCAATGCTGTCCTTTTCCAGACCAACCCCGTCGGCGTCCTCCGCGATCAGGCTGTCACCGACGGCGTGTTCAACGTGGACTGGAACACGGTGTGGGACGTCAAGACGCTTCGATCAGAAATTGGCTACACCGTTGAGATGCGCATCCCCTTCAAGTCGCTGCGCTACCGGACGGGAGGACTGCAGACATGGGGCATGAACGTCCGGCGCGTCGTGAAATGGAAGAACGAGGTGTCGAACCTGACGCAAGTCCCGGCGTCGTACGGCACCAACGGTGTCGGCCAGATGGCTCTCGCGGCAACGCTCGTGGGCGTCGAAACACCGGCGCAGGCGATGAACCTCGAGATCAAACCCTACGCGGCGGCGTCCCTCACGACCGATCGCGCTGCACGTGTCCCGTTCAGTAACGACCTGAGTCGAAACATCGGGCTGGACGCGAAATATGGATTGACTCGCGGCCTGACGGCCGACCTGACGTTCAACACGGACTTCGCACAGGTCGAAGAGGACCAGCAGCAGGTCAACCTGACCAGGTTCAACCTCTTCTTCCCTGAGAAGCGGGACTTCTTTCTCGAAGGACAAGGCATCTTCGATTTCGGCGGACAGTCGGGACAGCGGGCCTCCGATGTGGTACCGATCATGTTCTTCAGCCGACGCATCGGGCTGAGCAACGGACAGTCCGTGCCCGTTATCGCGGGCGGGCGTGTGACGGGCAAGGCGGGGTCATTCGACGTCGGCGCGCTCACGATCAGGACGGACGAAAAACCCGCGGCCGGAGCGGTCTCCACCACCTTCTCAGCCGTTCGCGTGAGGCGCAACATCCTGCGTCGGAGCAGCGTGGGAGCCATCGCAACGGGCCGGTGGCCCGCTGTGACGGGCGGTAGTGAGAGCGGTACCGCGGGTGTCGATGCGTATCTGCGCTTCTTCCAGGATGTCGAAGCCAACCTGTTCTGGGCAGCCACGTCGTCTTCGGGAGCGTCACGCGACGCGACCAGCTATCGCGGGCAGTTCATCTATGGTGGCGACCGCTACGGTCTGGAAGTCGATCGCGTGGTCGTCGGTGCGAATTTCAATCCCGAAGTCGGATTCGTCAGGCGTCCGGATGTGGGATTTACCTCGGCGACTGCGAGGTTCAGTCCGAGGCTCCGAAGCAGCCGGCTCGTGCGTCGTCTCACCTGGCAAGGCGATTTTGAATACATCACCGATGCCGGTGGAGACATCCTGGAGGACCGCACGCTCAGTGGGCGCTTCGCGGCCGAGTTCAACAGCAGCGACCAGATCACCCTGACGGGAACGCGCCGCCACGAGCGCCTTCCGCTCAACTTCACGATCAGCCCGGGGGTCGTCGTACCGGCTGGCGGATACTCGTACGACTATCTGAATCTCTCCTATGCCCTTGGCGCGCAGCACAAGCTCTCGGGGACGGTTGGGGCTTCGTATGGGGAGTTCTACGACGGGACGCGAACGTCACTGACCTACAGTGGCCGGGCGGGGCTGTCGCCGCACGTGGGTCTGGAGCCGAACATCACGCTCAACTGGGTACGCCTGCCGTTCGGCGACTTCACGGCACGGCTGGTCGGCCTGCGCCTGGCGGTCGCTCCAACAGCACGTCTTGGCTTCAGCATGCTCACCCAGTTCAATCCGAATGCCCACACGCTGACATCCAGCGCGCGGATGCGGTGGGAATACACGCCGGGCAGCGAGTTGTTTGTGGTCTACAGCGACGGCCGGGACACCTCAACCACCGGGTTCCCCGGCATGCAGAACCGGACCCTGGCGATCAAAGCCACGAGATTGATGAGGTTCTAGCGGAGCTAGTTGGTGGTGTTGCCGGCCTTGCCCTGCGCAGCGTCCATGATGAGGCGCGTTGCCAGATACAGCCGGGGCGCAATCGACGAAATCTCGACATACTCGGACTCGTTGGAGTGCGCTCCGTATCCTCTCAGGCCGAATCCCTCGAGTACGGCGGCGCGCGACGAGAGCGCCGCGAACGCCGCGTCCGTGCCACCGCCGGGATTTGTGTCCTGAACCTGCAGGTCCTGCCCGATTTCCTTGTAGAGCTGCTGCGCGATCTTCGCGACCGCGCGAGCCGCGGTGGACGCTTCCAGCGGCGGACGCGTCCGCTCGAACACCATCTCAACCTTGACGTCCGGTATGAGCTGTTTGCGGATGCGATCGCGCACCTGCTTCTCGATGCCGTCGTAGTCGGCGACGCGAAGCACACGGACATCGGCGGTGGCTCGAGCCTCGGCCGGGATCACGTTTCTCGCGGTGCCTCCGTTGGCAAGCGTCCAGTTCATCTTGACGCCGGTCGCCGCGTTCGACAGATCGCGCGTCTGCAGCATCTGGTGCGAGAGCTCGTAGATGGCGTTACGGCCCTGCTCAGGTGCGCCGCCCGCGTGTGACGCACGGCCCGTGACCTTGAGCTGGACAGCTGCGATACCGGCCGTCGTCAGGCGTATGGCGTCCTCGAGACCTGCCCCTTCAAACGACAGCACCAGATCGTGTTCGGAGCCCAGCTTGGTAATGAGGGTTCGAGAGCCGGCGGAACTGACTTCCTCGTCGCCGTTCACGAGGACGGTGAGCAGTCCGTAGTCGGTGAAATTGAGGGCCTTCAGGGTTGCGACAATGTGCAGGACGAGCGCGACACCGTGCTTGTCATCCGCAATACCCAACCCATATGCGCGGTCACCATCGACACGGAAAGGCTGCTTGGCGAGCATCCCCCTCGGATACACCGTGTCCATGTGCGAGAGCAGCAGAATACGGCGGCTGCCGGTTCCCTTGAACCTGCCAACGACGGCCTTGCCGATGCGCGGCGGAGTGTTCTCGTAGCGGACCATGCCCACTGATGTGTCCACGAACTCGACGTCACCGCCGAGCGCTCGCAGGCGCCCGGCGATGAGATCGGCAATGCGGCTGAGTCCCTCGACGTCGGCGCTCCCTGACTCGATGGAGACCAGGTCACGAAGCGTATCGAGGTACGCCTGCCGCTCACCTTGTGCACGCGTCAGCAGCGGATTCGCCGACTGCGCGACGAGGGTGGCGCCGCAGCACACTGCGAGCGCCGGAAGCAGTAGACGCAGGCGGTGGCGGATCAGGGCTGCTGCCCCGCTTCAGGAGCAAACGATCCACCACGTCCGGAGCCGGGAATCACTTTCCCGTCAGCTCTGGATACGCTCAGCGGGCTCAGGCCGAATGTTCCGGGAGCGCGGGACGGATGTCCCTTGGCGCTCACCACTTCACCAGGTACGAACGTCTTGGCCGACCAGCCCACTTTGATGAGGCGGACAGGGCCCACGAACTCGAGCGCCCAGTCGTTGGTCACGCCCTTCTCGTCTACAACGTCGATATGGAGAAACGGGTGAGGGTTCCTGAAGACCCAGCTGGTGACCTTGCCACTGATCTCAACAACCTTGTCCGAGTCGTAGAACGGCGCCTCGGAGTGATGAGCGGCCACGGGCTCACTGAGCCCCTGGACGATAGTCGCGGCAACGACCGCTGCAGGCAGCAGCAACAGGATGCGTCTCATGATGTCGGCTCCTAAACGGGGGGCTAGCGGATCCCGTACTTCAACTGATTGACCGGCATGTAGTCGATCGGGGCTCTCGCCTGAACCGGATCGCACTCGGGCCACTCGACGAGCGCCTCTTTTGTCGGGGTGAACTGGAACTTGAACAGCACCGGTTCCTTCAAGATCAGCCGATCCTCGAGCGTGACCTCTGCCATCAACTTCGCCCCGTCACGCGAGTACCGCTCGATCGTCTTCTTCTGTGTCGATGACGCCACCATCGGCGGCTTGTCCTCGAGACCACCAGGATCGAACGTGTACTTCGTGGTTTCGACCACGAGGGTTCCGTTCTCATACCGGCCAACCGAATACCCGTGCAGCGCGTAGTCGTTGTTCGTCGCTGCGGGATGGTTATGTCCCTCGAGCCACACCGTCCTGGTGACGGCGTCCTTTTCGAACTTGATGATCACGCGATCGTTTCGCTGCTCGATCGAGAAATTGTACGGATCGCCCAGGATGTGCGGCACGGTTGCGGGAACGCAGTCGTACATCGGTGCCAGCGATTCGTCGATGGCTTCCCGGAGCGCGATACCCCTGGCATTGAGCGGTAGCTCCTTGGGCACCACGGCGCCGCCGGCGCGCATCCAGATGCCAGACAGGCTGGGCACCGCTCCGGACGCGGGTCGAGTCTGGGCTTCGAGCCCGGTTGGGAGATACCCCGCCACCACGGCCAGAATTCCTGCGACTGCCGAGGCCTTGAGCGCTCGGCTCACGAAGGCGCCCGTTCCTGTGCTCATCGTCATATACCCCCTAGGCCCGTCGGCGCTGGGCCAGTACGCGCATTATCGCTCATCCGCCGCGATGCGGAGCAAGCCCCCGGACCCAGTCAGGGTCAGGCCGGAAACAGGGACTGTCTACGCGACGGATCCCGCGTGCTCTTCGTAGGTTCCCTTGAAATCGATGACGCGTCCCTTGCCACACTGCCAGACCCGGGTCCCCACCTCTTCGAGCAGGTCCTGGTCGTGGGTGACCAGAAAAACAGTGCCCTCGTATTTCTGCAGCGCGACGTTCAGCGCGTTGATTGACTCAAGATCAAGGTGGTTCGTGGGCTCGTCAAGGACGAGGACGTTCGGCTTCTGCAGCATGATTCGGCAGAACAACAGCCTGGCCGTTTCGCCTCCGGACAAGGCGTCCGTAGGCTTCAGGCCCTCTTCACCGCTGAAGAGCATCTGGCCCAGCAGCCCGTGAATATCCTGTCGGGACGCATCCGGGTCGAAACGATGGAGCCACTCGACCGCCGTCATCCCCTTCTCGATCTCCCCGGCATGGTCCTGCGGAAAGTAACCGATCGACACCTCGTGTCCCCACCGCAGAGTCCCCTGATCGCGATCCTCTGGCGACTCCGGCATATCGGGCGCGTCCGCGAGCAGCGCCTTGAGCAGCGTGGTCTTGCCCGCGCCGTTGCGGCCAACCAGCACGATACGGTCGCCGCGGTTCACGATCGCGCCAAAGCGCGAGAAGACAACGGAGCCGCCGTGCGCCTTGCTGAGACCGTCGCACTCGAGCACCACTTTGCCCGACGGGCGCTTCATCGTGAACCTGATGTACGGGCGCTGAATATTTGAACGGGCCAGCTCGGTTGTCTGCAGCCGTTCAACTTCCTTGCGACGTGACGTGACCTGGCTCGCTCGCGTGCCGGCGCCGAAGCGGGCAATGAAATCGTTGAGCTGCGCGATCTTCTTCTCACGCTGGACGTTCGAGGCTTCAATCGTCGAGCGTATCTGCGTCTTCGCCATGACCATGTCGTCGTATCCGCCGGTATACGTGATGATGGTCTGGTAGTCGATGTCGGCGACGTGCGTGCAGATGTTGTTCAGAAAGTGGCGGTCGTGCGAGATGACGATGAGCGACCCTTCGTAGCGATTGAGAAAGTGCTGCAGCCAGTGAATGGAGTCGAGGTCCAGGTGATTCGTCGGCTCATCGAGCAGCAGCGCTTCGGGCTGGCCGAAGAGCGCCTGCGCGACCAGGACGCGAACCTTCTGCCCGCCTTGAAGTTCGGCAAGCGTCCGCTCGTGCAGCGCGTCCGCAATGTCGAGACCCTGGAGGAGCACCGCCGCATCGCTCTCGGCTGAATACCCGTCCTCTTCCCCGACGATCCCTTCGAGCTCGCCGAGCCGCATGCCTTCCTCATTCGACAGGTCAGCTTTGGAGTAGAGCGCGTCGCGTTCCGTCAGGGCCTGCCAGAGCCGCTTGTTACCCATGATCACGGTGTCGATGACGCGGTACTTGTCGAACGCGTAGTGATCCTGTCTCAACACGCCCAGCTTCGACGGGCGCACGACGCTGCCCCGCTGCGGCTCGAGCTCGCCGGTCAGCAGTTTCATGAAGGTGGACTTGCCCGCGCCGTTTGGACCTGTCAGCCCATACCGACGCCCCTTCGTAAACGTCGTCGTGACGTCCTCGAACAGGACCTTCGAGCCGTAACGCATGGACACACCGCTAACAGCAATCATGAACGCGGAACCTCAGGAGGAAAATAATTAGAGCGGCGAGGACTCTATTCTAGCAGGTCATCACCGCCACGCCCTGCCGGCCGGGCCCGCGCGGAAGGCTCGAGACTGAGGCTAAGGAAGCGGCAGATGGCTGGTGCGCGCGAGAGATCCCGTAAGCGCGGCCGGGACGGACGTCATAACAGAGGGTGTGACCACTACGTGCGTCGATGACTGTATCGGCTCGGTCGTAGCGGGGAACTCGACACGCAGGCGCATCGTCTCGTCCGGGTTCACCACCAGGGGCAGAACGCGTACGCTGCCGGCGTGTCGAAGCTGCAACTCGACGGTTCCCCGTGGCAGCGACAACCGCGCCGGGGTGTGACCCGCAACCCTGCCGTTCACCATGACCTCCAGCCCCGAAGGATCAGATTCAACGTAGACCGTGCCCACGTTGCTTGCCGCGGCGACGTTGACATCGGCGCGGTCCTGGAACAACCACATCGCCACGAACGGAGCCTCGGTGAGGGCTATCGCGCACAGCAGGATCGTCATCCAGGTTCGTGGCGCGCGCGACTCCTGGCGAACCGGGAGTGAGATGGCTGCTGCCCGTGGAGTGACCACGGTAGTGCTCGTTCCCTGTGACACGGGCGCCGGCTTCGGAGCGGGTGCCTCCTCCGGCCAATCAGCTTCGGAATGAAAGGCCTCCAGCGCATTGTCTGCGTCCACACCTCCGCCGCGCTCGGCACTCTGGAGATTTACAACCCACGACTCCTCATTCCGCTCTCGTGCGGGAGACGATTGACGTACCATTCCGCGGCGAGGGTTTGCGAGGGGCATGCCAGCAGTCAGCCCACGTACCGTGGGCTGAAATGCGTATGACTGAGTGCGAAGATCAGAGACTTTCCATTGATTCTCAGTCGCGCGAATCCCGAATCGAGCAGTTCGATTGGCTGGCACAGGACACGCACCCAATCCACTCGACTGTGCAAAAGCCCAAGCAAACTGACCGCAACGCTGAAACAAAGTCGCTGCGTGGGCGGAACTTCGTCTAGTGTCCCGTAACCGTAGAACGTGAAACAACTGGCGCGGCCCCGTCGTACTCGTCTACAAGGAGGCGAGCATGCGACTGGGACGCCCCAAAGTTGCGTTGATTCTGACCGACGAGGAACGACGAC
>JABFSA010000036.1 GCA_013140775.1 Acidobacteriota bacterium
CGACTGAAAGCGCCAATCACGCCGCGCGAGCCTTCGGCCCGCGCGAGCGGGAACGAGTCCTTTCTTCCGCACCAGACTTCGCTCGATAAGTCAGCGAGCGAGCTTCGTCCAGGCAGGCGAGCGTCGGTTATGTGCGAAATCTGTCGCACCGTAGCTTCAGCGAAGGCGGGCCTTCTTCACATGTCTTCGAGCTTCGGCTAGGCAGGCGACCGTCGGTTGTGTGCGAAGGCTATCTCGCCGTAGCGCCGATGGCGCGAAGGCGGACTCTCCACACATCCTGGCGCGCCGGCGTTGGTGTAGCATGCGATCAATTCGTCCAACCGGAGCAATCGCATGAATGTCCACCACCTCGTGCCGTCCGTGAGCCGCCGGCTCCTGACCATGGGAGCTCTCATCTTGGTGGCCGGCCTGCAGCCGGTTCACGCGTCAGGTGAAGACCTCTCAAAGTTCAGGCGCATCGAGCCGCAGTACATCGCGGCGCTGGGAGACCCCAAGGCCACCGCCGGAAGCGGCGCGCAATCGTGGGGCCTCTGGAGCCAGGACCCTGGCCCGCGCGGTTGCAAGCTGGACCGCTACCCTGAATTGAAGGCGACCGGCGTGGCGCCGTCACAGTGGAAGTTCGACGCTGCGGACTGGTGGCTGGAGGAACACGGCTTGATCATGGAGAAGCCGACCTTTCCGCTGCCTGCGGGGAAGTACCTCGTCACGGGAGACCGCACGGTGACGACCGTGCTGACCATTCACCCCAAGGACAAGAACGGCAATCAGCGGTGGGAACTCGCCGACGGCGCGACCCTTTACGATGTCACCCATCTCGGATGCCGATCCGCACGCTACACGCCGGCGACGACTAACAAAGAGTGCTCGCCCGCCAACGTGCGGACCACGGGTTTTCCGGTGAAGCCAGGGGGGGCCATGCCCGCCGTGAACGGCTGCCGCCAGCAGGACTATACGGTGCTCATCGTCGTCGGGCTGCCCGCCACTCGCTGAGTGGCAGCACCGCGAAGTTTCGAGTCCTTTCTTCCGCACCAGCCTTCGCTCACGCTTGCGAATCGTCGAGCGTGAGCTTCAGCTCGGCAAGCCGAACGAAGGCTGTCGCGCCGTAGCCCGAAGGGCGAAGGTGGACCATCGAATGCCCTGAGCGAACGCAGGGTCGTGCGGGGAGTGCGGCGGCGACGAGGCCGGGAATAGTTCGCAGTCTCTCCAAGAAAACCCGCGATACCGGCACCCCGGAAAACGCCCGATTGGCACTCCTTCGACACTTCGCGGCAGCAATCTACTGGCATGGATTCTGATAACAGGATGGATGTCGAAGGACGACGGCATCTCCAGGGAGGAAGCCATGTTCTGCGCTCTTTCAACATCGCCGTTGAGTTGCCGCTGGGTCCAACCGGGGTCAAGGGGAAGGCTCGAAGCGTTTGAATACGCCGTCTGCGAGCGTCAGAAAGACTTCGTGCGAGTCGTCAGCGATGCCGAGTGCAAGTTCTGCCCGTTCTGGCAGGCACCACAACGCCATGAGACGCGCCCATCGGAACTGACGGACCTTCTTGACGAGGATGGCCCATGAACCATATTCCAACGATGGCGGCGGTGATGACGCCTTTCCCACTGTCCGTGGAAATCGACGATACCCTGCGGCGCGCGCGTGACGTGATGACCGAGCACGAAATACGGCACCTACCAGTCGTCAGGGACCATGTGCTGCTCGGCATCCTGACTGATCGTGACATCAAGCGTGCGCTCGACCCCGACCTCGGACTTCCATCCAAGGACGAGCTGTTCGTCGGCGATGTGTACATACCTGACCCGTACGTCGTGGACGACCATTCACCGCTCGACGACGTCCTCGAACATATGGCGACCCATCACCTCGGGAGCGCTCTCGTGACAACACACGGCCGCCTGTCCGGAATCTTCACCACGATCGACGCCTGCCGGATCTACTGCGAGCACCTGCGCCGGATGTTTCCCCGACCCGCCGGGACCGACGTCGCGTGATCGGCGTTCCGCGTCGCATCAGCCGCATCCTCCTGAGGGGCCAACGATGAGCACAACCGGTGAAAGTGGGAAGACTGTGTACTGGCATCGCGACCTGCCGCCTCTCGACGGCATAATCCTGCACGAGCACAGTCTCGAGGCGACAAGCGATCGCGTCGTCGGTTCGATCGTGCGCTTTGGAAGCTTGTGGGACCAATGCTACGCGTCCCTGATGGCGCACACGACTGACCGGCTCGCCCAGGAAGTGGCTCGTCTCGGCGGACACTATGCGCACGTGCTGGACGAACACATCGACAGCAAGCGTGACGACCGCACCAACGAAAGCTGGCTGCACGGCCGATTCAGCTACGTTCTGTACAAACAGGGCTGACGGTGGAGAACTCCCAAATGCGCGCGGGTGAACGCTGTGCGTGTAAGGAGCAACCGACGCGCCGGTCGCAGTAGCGCATCCTCATGCCGTACGCCGCGCGTATTCTCGTGCCTACGGACTTCAGTCCGTTGTCCAGCGTTGCCCTCGAGCACGCGATCGCGCTGGCGTCGCTGTGCCGCGCGTCCATCCACCTGCTCCACGTCCGAACCGACGCCCGCGGGCAGGTCAACGACGACGACCGGCACCTGGCGGGGCTCGTGTCGCGGTGCCACGCCGAGGCGCTCGTCGTGACGTCGCAAGTGTGCTCCGGGCAGCCAGCGGCGATCATCGCGCAGGTGGCAGCCGACCGCGCGGTCGATCTCATCGTCCTCGGTACGCACGGCCGGCACGGCGTTGCGCACCTGATACTCGGAAGCGTCGCTGAACACATCGTGCGCACAGCCCCCTGTCCGGTACTCACAGTGCGCGGACTTGTCCCGGACCGCGTGGAGGAGCCCACGGGAGACGCATTGGTGCTTCTACCGAACTGAGGGGTGGACCATGGGCACCACCTCGTCAGCACACGGATTCAAGTAGAATCGCGCCAACGGAGACTGCGGACCAGCTTGAGGGTCGGTCTACACATTCCGCCAAACCGTGCGTCCTTCAGAGGTCATCGTGATGACAAGACTCGCGACCGTCTCTTGCCTGGTTGTTCTGCTCCTCACGTCACTCGGCGCTCAGCAGCAGGGACTCACCGATGCGATGGTGCAGACCGCCGCGATCGAGGTGCCGCGCCTCATCGACATTCTCCAGCTCAAGCCGGGCATGACGATCGCCGACGTGGGCGCCGGCTTCGGCGCGTGGACCGTCGGATTCGGCAAATGGGTTGGTCCCTCCGGCCGCGTCTACGCCACGGACATCGGCGACAAACAGCTCACGTTCCTCAAGCAGACGACGGCGGAGGCAGGGTTGAAGAATGTCACGGTATTGGCGGGAGCGGAACGTTCGACCAATCTGCCGGCAAACTGCTGCGACGCGATCCTCATCCGCGACGCCTATCACCACCTCACGCAGCCGAATGATGTCCTGAGAGGCGTTGCCGCCGCGCTGAAGCCTGGGGGCCGTCTCGCCGTCATCGACTTTCCGCCCCGCCCGAATTCGGAAGTGCCTGCAGGTGTGCCAGCAAACCGCATCGGCCACGGTGTGCCGATGGCCGTCGTCACGAGCGAAGTGACCATGGCGGGACTCACACAGGTGCAGGCGGAACCGAAGTGGTCCGAGAAGAGCCAGCCGAACGACCTGTTCCTGCTGGTGTTCAGAAAACCAAACTAAGACACTCGCAATATCGTGCAGGTTTGGGCCAGCAGGCGGCCGCTGTCTAGACAAGCCAGCGAGCGGTCGGTAACATTGATTGTCTGTCTCGCCGCAGCGCCAAAGGCGCGAAGACGGACGACCGCTAATCACTCATCCAAGGACTCAGTCACGCCGATATGAAACACATGGACCACAACACCGGACATGCGCTCGAAATGCTCTGGATCCCCGCGGGATTTGCCCTGATCTTCCTTCCGATCGTTTTACTTTTCCTGACGGTATAGCTGGATTCCACGCAGGGCATTCGAGCACGAGCCGTTCGGGCTCGCGCTGGCATCGCCGTGCGTTTCAGGGTTTCAGACTGCCGGATAGATCGAGCGAAAAACCGACAGCACCGGGCCGGACAAGGGGAGACACGCGACCAGGAAGCCCCGGCAAATCCACGGACAGGCCGCTCGCGATCCCGATCGTCGCGCCAAACACGACATCGCTGAGGTAGTGAAGGTTCTGAAGGCGGGAAGCGGCGACGTAGGTGGCCATGGTAAAGGCCGGTACGCCGGCGCGCCATCCCCATCGCCGCTGCAGAACGGTTGCCGTGGCAAACGTGGCGGAGGTATGGCCCGACGGGAATGAGCCCTTCGTCGGCGTGGCTGCGTGCTGGTAGGGGCGGGGACGAGGCAGCAACTTCAGCGAACGAGTGACCACGCTGCTCACCACGTGCGCGCGAATCAACGTGACGGACAACTCGGCCGCCTCGGTTTGGTCCGTCGCTTTCGCAATCAGGTAGACCGCAGCAGGAATTCCACTGTGAAGCCCCCCCTCACCCAGGTGTTCCGCGAGATCAACCGCGCCATCCTGGTCGTCATCCCTCCACGCCTGGGCAATTCTGTCGTCTAACAGCAGGCTGACCAGCGTCAACGAGGCCCCGGCGCCGAGAACCACACGACTTCGGCCCCGTGTGAATTGCCCCAGGTCATGGAACACGCATCGGACAACGGTCGAAATACCATGCTTGTCGCAGGGTTCATCGACGGTATCGGATTCAGATGTAGCGGGAGGTGTCAGCGCGGCGTCGTTGGCCTGAGCCTCGGCCAATACAGGGCACGTGGCGCTGAGGACGGCGACCAGACTTACCCGGCGAACCAGGAAAGCTACGCGCACCGACTGCATTGAGGGGCGGGCGCACGTTACACGGTCGGGGGACCGAGCAGCAACAAAAAAATCCAGGACCCCCTTCTACGACCCTCCACTGGGTGGCTTCACCTCCAGAACCGGGCACAATCAGGCACCCCAGCCCTGTTCTTGCGACGTGTCGCAGTGCCGGAAACGAATCCTCGACCGGCATTCACGGTGACGCCGTGGCGATCGAGCTGATTCCGGACGGATACGTCCCGAAGTAGTGTTCTAGTCTTTCGGGTTCGTCGCGAACACCGTCAACTCAGGAATGAACCCGCGATCGTCCATCTCCAGAGCTGATCGAACGGCCTGCGCAATGTCTTCGCCGCGCAGTTTCGTGGGGTTCTGCATGTTCTGCTCGAGTCCAGCCGTCGCATAAAACTCGGTGAGCACCTCGCTCGGATTCACGAGGATGACGCGAACATTGAACGGCCGCAGCTCAGCGCGCCAGCATTCGGTCATGCCCCGCAGCGCGAACTTGCTGGCGTAATACGCCGTGCCCCTGGCCGCACCGCGCAGGGCGGCAGTCGATCCGATGTTGACGATGTGCCCGCTCTTGCGCTGGATGAAGTGCTTCGTGGCTTCGCGACCCATCAGCATGGCACCGGTGACGTTGGTCGCGAACACGCGCTCGAAGCTGCCGAGGTCCATCTCGGCGAGCGGCTTGAGCACGCCGACACCAGCGTTATTGACGAGAATGTCGAGGTGATCGAACTCGCGGAACAGCTCCGAGTAAGTGCGGAGAACATCCGCCTCCTTCCCTACGTCCGCGTGAATAGGATGAGCCCCGATCGACTTGCTCGCGGAGTCGAGCCGTTTCTCGTCGCGGCCGGTAACGGCCACCTTCGCACCACCGTCGATCAACGTTTTTGCGATCGCCAGGCCAATGCCACTCGATCCTCCTGTCACCAGCGCCGTCGCACCCTTGAGATTCATGGTCTTGTCCGCTCGAAACGAATGCCGTTGTTAGATTTGGGAGTTACTGCGCGCAACGCGGCACGACAGGATGAAACTTCGCCCAGTTGGGATCCGTCGCCAGCTCACGCGGTTGCGCGATGTTTCTCGTGAAGCGCAGTTCAAAAGCCTCGCTGTAGTATCGCTTCTCCGCCGGGGACATCAGGTTCCTCGACTCGTCATCCAGGCACCCGCAGTACGCCTTCGCGTTGACGGCGTGGTATCTCGACGACACCGACACGTCGTGGACGGCGAGACACGCATTGAGGAACGTCGGAACGACGGGACCGCCGCGCGCCTCCTGCTGCAGAGATAGCCGGCCGTTGGATCCGCGAATCAGGTTCTCGCGAAGCTGGACCACCGCCGGAGCCTGGCAGCCCTCGACCTTCAAGAACCGAATGGCATCGTCCATGGCCGCCAGATCGGTGATGAGTGGCGAGTTTGGCATCAGCACCTGACCAGCCGCGCGGTTTGGCAGCAGCTGCCAATAGAATCTGTACTTGTCTGCCAGCGCGCGGTCGACGTGCCATGACTCCGCGTCCAGCGTTCCCAGGTCATTCGTCACCTGAACCGTCAGCACGGTGTGGTCCGCCGGCAGGAACGGCCGGCAGCTCTCCGAAAAGGTCTCGACATATCCGGCGAAGAGATACCGGAACTGGCGCGAGTCCCCGACATCACCGCCGAAGTCGCCGTCGAAGACATCTTTGACCGTTGCCGTCTTGAAACCGCTCCAATAGGCGGCGGGCTTGCGCACGACCCTGGCGGCCAGCGCTGCATTGGGCGGCACGACTTGCGGCGCCGATGGCGCCGGCGGCGGCGCGTCCACCGTGTCCAGTCGGCGTTTGACCACGCCGTAGACGATGCAGCCAGACGGTTGATCGGTGCCCGTCAGGATTTCGGATCGCGCATCGAATGTCCCATCGATATTCGTGATCTGGGTGCCCGGGATCATCCGCTGACCAGGCTCGGGCTGCAGCGTGAACCGGGTGCCGGCAAAGGTACCCCTCACCTTGTAGGTCACGCTCTGACTTGTGTCGGGTGACAGGTCGGCGGACAACGTCCCGCTGAGCATGCCGCCTCGCTCCTGGAGGGTCAGCGTCATGCCGCGGGGTCTCTCGTTGGGGCACGTAAATGAAGCACCGGTCCATTGCCCTTCGATAGTCCCCTGTGCCTGTGCGTCCTTGTACGAAACGCCAAGGAGCAGCATCGAGGTAACCACCTGCCGAAGGATCCTGAACACGACACCCCGCCAAGTCATCGTGTGCGGAGTGTAACCGCGACAGCGTGCCAAGATCCATCCTGCACGGCCCCGTGATACGGTGACAGACATAGGAGCGCGTCACATGCCCGAGCCCTCCAACTCATCCGTCGGTTCCATCCTGACTTGGACGAAAGTCATCTACCTGCTGCACGCCTTCAGCCTGCTGACGGGCATCCTTGGCGCCGCCACGGTCATCGGTTCATTCCTGATCGGCTGGCCGTCGATCATTGCCGTCATCCTGAACTATGTGAAGCGCGACGACGCGCGCGGAACATGGCTCGAGTCACACTTCCGCTGGCAGATCCGGACCTTCTGGTTCGGCGCTGTCTGGGTTGGCCTGTGCGGCCTCTTCATCGTGATGACACTTGGCCTAGGCATCCTGATCGCGTGGCTGCCGCTTGGCCTCATCACGATCTGGTTCATCTATCGAATCATTCGAGGCTGGCTGGCACAGAGCGAGGGCCGGCCGATGTACACCTAGCGCACGGGCTGCGGACGCGAAGGCTCGCGGTAGAGTGTGGCGGTGACCGGCGTCTGCTGGTTTGCGATCACGCGAACCGCGGACGACCAGGTTTGGTATCCCTCGGCTTCAACGCGGATGACGCGCGACCCGACCGGCAAGTCCTTCAGATGATCGGCGTCGTACCAACCGCTGCCCCGCCGACGAACACTCGTGCCCCTGATGGCCGGGACTGCACGGCGAGCGCTCCCGTGAACCGGCTCGTCGATCTTTCCGTGGCTGACAATTCACCGGCAGCGTCTACGCGATCTGAAGAGAGGGTGACCGTCCGGCTGACAATTCGCTCGCGTTGGCCGGAACTCGCCGTAAGCAGTGCTGACGCCCGAGGCACAGATCTTTCCGGGGCCTCCGCAGCGGGATCGTCCGCAGACGCGGTGACTTCTGGAGACGGCAACGCCACGAGTGCTGATGCGGTCTTCTCCGCAGCGGACACCGGCGGCGCTGGTGGTGCGCCGACAAGCGACGGCTCGGTAGACCTGCCGAGGTATGGCTGGGAGGAGGATTCCGATCGGAATCACTTTCCGACGGGAACAGGAGGGTGCTCACCGCGGGATTGATGTGCAAGTCCGAAACCATCAGCACACAGCCGATTGCCGGGCCCGATCTCAATGGCAACGGAACCCTGGTTCGATGATCTCAGCGGCGCGGTTGAACAAAGTAGCCGCGAGGGCCTCACACCGGCGCGAACAGCTCCTCGACCGATACCTTGCGGGGAGCAAGGTGTTGCTCGTGCAGGTACTGCGGCAACGTACTAATCGACAGGCGGTTCGGCTCGATGCCGTAAGGCCAGAAGTCCGGGCCCATGAGGCGGCGCGTCTCCTCCATCTCCGCAACCACCCATGGAAGCGTCACCTTGAGCGCATCGGTCTCGGTCAGTTGTTGGTACGCCCACGCCTTCGCCTTCTCGAATGCCTCGAACAGGCTCTTCGCCACCCACGGGTGGCGCTCGTACACGTCCTTCCGCAACACAACCGTGTGCATGATCGGAAAGATACCCGTCTTGGCGAAGTACGCCTTTTCCGCCGTTCGATAGTCAGGAAACAGTCGCCGCACCGGTGAATCGGGCCACGCGAGCGCTTTCGGCGCGTTGGGCGAGATGATCGCGTCGAGCTGACCCGTTTCCAGCATCGGGCCCATGTCCTGCTCGACCGGCATACGCGTGAACCTTACGCCGGGCAGATCGAAGTCGATCCGCGTCGGGCGCTGCAAGCCATCCTGCGTGCCACTGAACCACTCGATCGCCTCAGGCGCGACGCCGTACTCGTGCAGGAGAAAACCGCGCGCGAATACAGCGGCAGTCATCGAATACTCCGGCACGCCTATGCGCTTGCCGATCAGATCCTTCGGCTCCTCGATGCCGGCGTTCCGGTTGACGTAAATGCATGAATGCCGGAACTGCCGTGAGGGAAACACCGGAATTGCCGTGAACGGATCTTCGCCGCGCGCCCGGAGCATGGTGTAGTTGGAGAACGACAGCTCCGACACCTCGAACTCCTGATGACGGAGCATCCGAAAGAACGTCTCGCTGGGCCGGGAGATGATGGGCGCGAGCTCGATCCCCTCCGGCTGAATCGTGCCGTCGATGAGGGGACGCACGCGGTCGTAGTCCCAGAATGCGATGCTCAGACGCAGCTTGCCCATGTCACCTCCAACCAGTGTGCTCGTTCTCCGCGTGACCATATCTTGACGCCCTTCGATCGGAGATCATAGAGACAGCGGGAGCGCCGGCGGGATGGCAGAACGAACAGCCGCCGGCACCGTACGCGACGCCCGTCGAGCAGTGGGACGGCGTGACCGTTTACGATCATCGACTGTGCGACACTGGCCGTGCTATTGAAGGAGTCGCTGCAGCCCATGTGCATGTCTTCGCTCATTCATCGTCGTCACCGATCCCTCTACTTCCTCGGCGCGCTCGCGCTCGTGGTCGGCGCCTGTGCCACGAATCCGGTCACAGGGAGACGAGAAATCTCCCTGGTCTCCGAATCCCAGGAAATAGCCATGGGACTCGAAGCGGCAAAGGAAGCGGCGAATCAGATGGGGGTCTATCCCAATCCGGCACTCCAGCAATACGTCAGCGCCGTCGGGATGCCGATGGCAAAGGCGTCGGAGCGGCCGAGCCTTCCGTGGTCGTTCACGGTGATCGACGATCCGGTCGTCAACGCCTTCGCCCTCCCCGGAGGGCCTCTCTTCGTCACCCGCGGCATCCTCGCGTACATGAACTCGGAGGCACAGCTCGCCTCCGTGCTCGGCCACGAGATCGGCCATGTGACCGCCAAGCACTCGGTGAGCCAGATGTCGCGCGCGCAGCTCGCGCAGATCGGGCTCGTGGGCGCCATGATCGTGAGGCCAGAACTGGCGCAGTTTGGAGAGCTGGGGAGCACCGCGCTCGGCCTCATGTTCCTCAAGTTCGGACGCGACGATGAAACGCAGGCGGACGAGCTTGGCTTTCGCTACATGACCGGCCAGACCTACGACCCGAGCGAAATGACCGAGATGTTCCGCACGCTCGAACGAACGTCCGGTGACAGCTCGGACGTACCGGAGTGGCTCTCCACCCACCCGGACCCGGGCAACCGCGTGAGCAGGACGCAGGAACGGATCGCCTCGTGGACGCGTCCCGCAGGTGCGCTCAAGACGAATCGCGATCCGTTTCTCATGGCGATCGACGGCATCGTGTTCGGCGAGGATCCGCGGCAGGGCTACTTCCAGAAGACGGCATTCCTGCATCCGACCCTCAAGTTCAGGCTGGATTTCCCCCCTGAGTGGACGACGGCCAATCAGCCGTCGCAGGTGGCGGGCATCAGCACCAAGCAGGACGCGATCATCGCCCTGACGCTGGCGGGCAAGGCGTCACCGGCGCAGGCGGCAAACGAGTTTCTGCGCCAGGAAGGGATTCAAGCGTCGAGCCCCTCCACGGCGCCCATCAACGGGCTGCCTGCTGCGGTGGGACGGTTCTCGGTCCAGACGGAGCAGGGTGTTCTCGCTGGCTACGTGGCGTTCATCCAACTGGACGACACGACCTACCGCATCCTCGCCTATACCGCGCAAACGAGCATCGGGGCCTACGAGGGGACGTTCCGGCAGGCAATCGGATCGTTTCGGCGCTTGACGGATCCGGCAGCGCTCGCCGTGAAGCCCAACGTCGTCCGTCTCGTGCAGATCCGCTCGGCCATGACGATCGCTCAGTTCCAGCAGCAATACCCCTCGCCGATTCCGGCAGAGCAACTGGCCGCGATCAATGGCGCGCCGGCGGCGAGCACGTCGTTCCCGGCTGGATCGTGGCTGAAGCGGGTGGCGGCCGAATAGCGCGGCAGCGACTGACGCCGGCAAGACCTTGGCGGCGACGAGGCGCAGAGCGAAATAGTCCCCACACCCTGCGAAGTTTCAGGAGCGCAAAGACCGGCTCGGCTTGAATTCCTGCTCTTATTCGTGCAAGTCACGACGCGCTGTTCGGCATTGGTCTTGAACCGGCAGCTTTCATGAGCCGCATCCCAATGATGGCGTCCGTGATGACCCCGTTCCCGTTCTATGTTGAACCAGAGGACAGCCTTCGCCGCGCCCGCGAGATGATGGTGCAGCACGGAGTGAGGCACCTGCCCGTGCTCAAGCACCACGAACTGGTGGGCATTCTGACCGACCGCGACATCAAACGGGCCTTGGACCCCGACCTCGGACTTCCACCCAGGGACGGACTCTTCGTTAACGACATCTATGTGCGGCAGCCGTATTCGGTGGACGTATCGGTACCCCTCGACGGGGTACTGGATCACATGACCAGGCACAACCTCGGGAGCGCGCTGGTCACCAAGCACGGGCGCCTGGTCGGCATCTTCACGGCAATGGATGCCTGTCGAGAGTACTGCGAGCATCTGCGGAAGCTGTCACCGCGCACCGGCAACGAGGTGGCATGAACCCCGAGCGGTCAATCGCCGACGCCAAGGCCAGGGTGAGCGGCGATCACGGCATCCCGTGTCAGAAGCGGTAGCGGATGCCGACGGTCGCGACCTGCGTCTCCAGGAAGTTCTGATATAGCGCCGTGAAACCGCGGCCCTGGATCTCGTGCTGGAGCGCGAAGTCGTTGAAGATGTCGGTGAACGTGAACACCAGCTCGGCACGCTCGTTCATGAGCGCCTTCCTGGCCGAGACGTCTACCGACGAACGCGCGCGTTCCCGTCCCTGCGCCACGTTTCGCGACGCGTACCGGATGTAGTTCGCCTGCAGCTCGACGGCTCCAGGAAGCGGGAAGCGGTTGTTGATGGTCAGATCCCACGTGTTGTCGGTCGAGCCCGGCAACGAGAACGGACGCCGCGTCGGGAAGAACAGCGTGGTCTGGAGTGGATCGATGTCGTTGTGAAACCAGTTCGCGCTTCCGGTCAACCGCCATGCGGGAACAATCTCGTGTGACGCGGTGACCAGGACACCTGTCTGCCTGAAGTTGCCCGCGTTCTCGAAGATGCGGTTCACGATGTCGTAGTTCGGATTCGAGTCGTCTATCGCGAAGATCCGCATGAACGCGTCGGTGACGTCGCGTCGGTACACCGTGGCGCTTCCGGATCCGCCACGCCAGGAGTGCGAGACGCCACCCTCGTATGCGTTGGTGAACTGCGGACGCAGGAACGGATTTCCGACTTTCAGAATTTCGGGATCGTCGTACTTCGGGAAGATCCGGAGCTCCGGTTCGCCGGGACGATCCACGCGACGGTTGTAGGCGGCAGTCACGCGGTTGCTGGGCGACAGGTTCACGGTCAGCTTCGCGTTCGGGAACACACCGAAATAGTCGTACTCATCGCTGCCGGGGTAATAGATGTTCTCCCGGGGGATGACGTAGGACACCTGCGTCTCTTCCAGGCGCACGCCACCTTCAAGCGTGTACCGCGGCGTGATCCGCACCAGGTTCGCGTAGCCTGCAAAGATGTTCTCGTCCCAATCGGAGAAGTCTCCGAGCCCAGGGTAGATGACGCTCTGCACACCACGCCGCACCGTATAGGTGACGGGGATCCATCGGCGCTGCAGCTTCGTCCCGATCTCCAGACGACCTGTCGGCAGTGGCCGGGTGTAGTCGATGCTGAGCGGCAGGGTGTTCTCGATGGCGACGATGTGCGTGTCGTCCGTGCCGACGCGAATGCGCGACTCCTCGTTCAGGAAGTACGCCTCGTCTTCCTTCCCGCGCGTGTACTGCAGATTGACGCCGAGCTCGTGGCCTGGTTGCACGAACCTGTGCGTGAAATCGACGTTGGCGTTGGTGAACCCGGTGCCCTCGTCCTCACGCCAGAACCAGAACCGCTCGCGCTGTCCCGTCTGCTGCAGGATGAACGGTACCTGCGCCACGTCGATGTGGTGTTCGTAGTTGTGCACGCCGGACGCAGTGATGGTGTTCCGGTCGTTGACGGTGAAATCCGACCCGAGGCGAACGGTATAGATGTACTGCTCGCGGTTTTCCGGCACCTGCGACTCGAGCACGCGCCCGTCGTCATAGAAACGCGTGGTGAATTCGTTGTTCGGCAGGTCGTCCTGCACCATGAGCTCACCTTGCATGAAGGTGCGCGTCCGTGGCGTCCGGTAGTTGAGGTTGGCGCTGGGCGTGATCTTCTCGTTGTTCGTGAAGCTGCCCAGGTCGGTCGGGAGGTCGCGTCGCTGCCTCGTGAACTGGCCAACACCCAGGCTGAACCCGACGTCGCCAGACCAGCCGAGCTGCTGTTCCTTCCTGTAGATGATGTTGATGATGCCAGCCATGCCTGCGGCATCGAACCGCGCGGACGGGTTGTTGATGATCTCGATCGCCTCGATGTTTGCCGCCGACACCCCGTCAAGACCGCGCTGGCTGCCGAAGCCGGTCAGGCTCGATTGCCTCCCGTCGATCAGGATCGCCACCTGGTCGCTGCCCCGCAGCGACACGCGCCCCTCTTCGTCGATGGTGACGCCGGGAAGGTTCTTCATTGCATCGAGCGCGGTGCCGGTTGACTGCGCGGGACCATCGTCCAGCCGGAACACCTGCGTATCGATGCCCGCCAGTCTGATGGTGTCGGCGGTGACCTTTACGTCCTCTGTGTAACCCTCGATCCGCGGCAGACGAATGTCACCAAGGTCGTAGGTGTTGTTCAGCGGACTCACGAGCACATCCGCTTCAGCTTCGAGAAAGCCGGGAAACGTCACTCTGAACTTGTAAGTGCCAGGTGCGAGTCCCTGGACGACGAAGCGGCCGTCTTCACCGGCGAGAGCACCTGACAGGCCTGCTCCCGTTGCGGCGTTCTCGATCACCACGGTGGCGTAGCCAATCGGCGCGGCATTCGCCATATCGAGCACGCGGCCGGCAACCGTCGCGGAACTTTGGGCACGCGCTCCCACTGGCAGCGACGCGAGGATGAGCAAAACAGAAAGGACGTAACGAGACATGATCCTCACCCTACGGGGAGGATCGATCAGGGTCAACTGTCTGAACGTTCAGGATTCCGGACGACAGGACTCCGTGGCAGAACGATGCGAAACGTCGAGCCTGAGCCTTCCGAGCTGACGACATCGACGACGCCACCGTGTGCCTCGACGCTCCACCGCGTCATGGCGAGTCCAAGCCCTGTGCCGCCGAGCGCACGAGAGCGGCCAGGGTCCACGCGGTAGAAGCGCTCGAAAAGATGCGCGTGGTGCTCCGGCGCAATACCAGGTCCGCTGTCGCGCACCTCGATGGTCACGCATGCGACGTCACCGAACGCCCGGACATCAACCGGGCTCGAGGGAGGTCCGTAACGGATGGCGTTGTGCAACAGGTTTGCAACCGCAATGCGGAGAACGGTGGGGTCTGCCGCAGCGATTCCGGCGGAACAGTCGAGGCGAAGATGCTGGCTCTTTTCCTGCGCGAGCACTTCGCACTCCCTCACCACGTCGGCAATCAACGCGTCGATATCGACCGATCGACGGTCAACAGGAATTGCCCCGGCGTCCGCCTGCGCGAGCAATAGCATCACGTCCAGCAGCCGTGACAGCTGCTCGGCGTCCTCGATCATGTCGGCGATGGCCTCGCGGCTCGGTTCGTCTCCGCGGCTGGCCGTGAGCGCGGCCTGACCCGTACTCCGCAATGCCGTCAGCGGTGTCCGCAGCTCGTGCGACGCGTTGGCGGTGAAGCGACGCATCCGTTCGAATGAATCCTCGAGCTTCGCGAGCGTCGCATTGAGCGCCTGCGCGATCTGGCCGACCTCATCGTCAGGATTCGCCACCGGAAGCCTGACGTTCAGGCGTTCCGCTGAGATCTGGTTGGCCGCTGCGACCAGCCGATCAACTGGCCGAAGCGTTCTCCGAACCAGATGGTACCCGCCCAGCACCGCGACGCCCGCCACGAGCGGCGCCGCGAGTCCAATCAGCCAGAAGAACTCCCAGAGCTCCTGCGCGATGCGATCCTCGGAGGCAAGGACGCGGACGATCACCGGATGACCCGCGATCCGCCCGGACTCCTCCTTGACGCGAACCCGGACGTTGTTCTCGACGTCGATCGAAACAGCCTTGTCTGACGGCGCGCCCACGAGCGCCGGAACCGGATTGGCTGCCGCAACGCTGGATGAGAACAGCAGGCGGCCGTCCGGGCTCCAGACCTGCATCCAACGGTAGTCGTCTTCGTCGAGCACGGGTTGGGAGTGCGAGGCGCGAACACCCGCAGGGGTCCAGAACGGCCGGAGCAGTCCTTCAAGTGTCTCGATGTCGTTATGGAGTCGCTCGTCGAGCTCATGCCTCAGCACCTGCCGCAACGACACGTACGCGACACCGCTGTAGAGGGCAAGCGCCGTCACCAGCACGATCGTCAGCCAGACAACGAGCGTGCCGCGCAGCGTCGACAACGGGCTCGAAAAGTTCATGCCTGGCCGCTCGTCCCGACCATGAAGCCGAGCCCTCGCACGGTGTGAATGAGGCGCGGCGTGGCATCCGAATCAACTTTCCGCCGCAGACGGCCGACGTGCACGTCGATCACGTTATCGAGCGGTGTGCCACGTGAGAGTGCGTCCCACACGTGCTGGCCCAGCATCTCCCGAGACACCACTTTGCCGGCATGGCTCATCAGGTAGGCCAGCAGCTCGAACTCTTTCGGGGCGAGATCGATGACCCGTCCCGCACGGGTGGCGCGGCGCGAAATGAGGTCGACTTCGAGGTCGGCGACGCGCAGGCGACCACCGGCCATCGAGCGCGTGCGATTCAACAGTGCGCGAACGCGGGCGAGCAGTTCAGGAAGCGCGAATGGCTTGGCAAGGTAGTCGTCTGCCCCCTGTTCGAAGCCACGAAGGCGATCCATCAACTCTCCTCGTGCCGTGAGCATCAGGACCGGCGCCCCAATCGCCTTCCTGCGCATCTCGGCCAGGATGTCGAAGCCGCTCGCTCCTGGCAGCATGACGTCCAGTATCACGAGGTCGTACCCGCCCTTGCAGGCGAGCGACAATCCTTCATCGCCCGATTCGGCCAGTCGCACGGAGTAGCCTTCAGTGGCGAGGCCGCCCTCGATACTTCTCGCAACGTGCGGATGATCCTCGACGACCAGCACCGAGGGCTGAGCCACCACGAGTCGTGCTCCTTCAGTTGATGACGACAAGCCACCACAGCGTACGGCCAGAAAACAAAATCGGCCTTCTCCCCGCAGGAAGAAGGCCGATGGAGTTGCGTTCAGCGTTGCGTAGCGGCGAGCTAGGCCCCGGTTGCGCGCGAGTACTTGTTGAACCAGTCGATGGTCCGGCGCCACGCTTCTTCTGCTGCCGGCTTGTTGTAGCGCTCCGGCGTCGCGTCGTTGAAGAAGCCGTGCACGGAGCCCGGATAGATGTGGCCTTCGTGCGTGACGTTCGCCTGCTTCATCGCCGCCTGATACGTGGGATAGGCATCCACGAGCGCCTTGTCCAGCGCGCCGTGGTGCACGAGGATCGCGGCCTTGATCTTCGGGACGTCTGCTGCGGGAGGAGCGCCACCGTAGAACGGAGCGGCAGCCGCCAGATCGGCGCCCAGCAACGTGGCCAGGCTGTTCGAGACGCCACCACCGAAGCAGAAGCCCGTCGCGGACACCCTGCCGTTGGAGAGCGGATGCGTCTTCAGCCACTGCGCGCACGCGATGAAGTCGTTGGTCAACTTCGCGCGATCGACCTTGTTGAAGAGCTGGCCGCCCTTGTAGTCGTCATTGGGATAGCCGCCGACCGACGTGAGCGCATCTGGCGCAAACGCCATGAAGTTTTCGAGTGCGAAACGCCTCGCCACATCTTCGGTGTGCGGATTGAGGCCACGATTCTCGTGGATGACGAGAACGGTGGGCAGTTGCGTCGGCTTCTCGGCTCTCGTCTCCTGGCTGAACGGCCGGACAAAATAGCCCCTGATGTAGCCATTCCCCGTGGGTGACGGAATGGTTTCATAGCTGGCCTTGATCCGGTCGTCGTCCTTGCGAACCTGCTGGCCGAGCGCGTAGTTCGGCATCAACGCTTCGGCAAGCGCCGCAGCCGTCAGCCCGGCGCCCGCGAACTTTCGTCCAAGGGTGTCCATGAACTCACGACGATCGATCTCACCGTGGATGAATTGCGTGTACAGTTCGACCGCTTCCGCGGGAAGCTTCACTTTTTCTTTTTCAATCGTTTCTGGCACTAGATGCCCTCCCTTACCGCGCGTGGAGGTTATCACAGACGCATTGCTGAAAAGGTAACGGACCTGTACTAGAACGATGGCTTGCACCAGCTTCGGTTGACAGGCTACGTTCTCCCGCTTACTCCCACGATTGTGGGCACTTACACCGATCAATCCGGACTCGCGCGACAGGTCGCGCCAGGGAAAAGACACACGAGCGCCTCTGCGCAGATGCCGGTCGCAAGAGCCATCGTCTCGGACGAGGTGGCCAAAGTCACCCTGATGAAGTGGCAGATCAACTACGTCGTGGCGCGGCAGGTCGTTGACGCGACGATCGAGTGCGCCCTCAAGTGGCCGACCGGCCCGAGCCATCTGGCCGTCTTCGTCCTCTCACCGACTGGCGATGTCGTGGCCGCGCAGGTAATGGACGGCGTCGCGCCAATCGGCGTCGAAGCCGCCGAGCTCAAGGCCAAGACGGTGCTCTACGCGCGCACGACGTCGCGCGCGGTGATGGAACGGTTCAACTCGGTCGATACGCGCGTGTATCGCACCGACCTCGGTCGCGATCAGGGCCTGGCCTACTACTTCTCAGCGGGTGGTATTCCCATCGTGCTGGAGAACCAGTTGATCGGCGTGATCGGCGTCGGTGGCGGGAACGGCGAGGAACCGTGCGCGTCGCTGCCTACAAGAAGGTGTTCGGCGTCGATCCACCCAACGCGATAGGCGACCGGATCACGCAGTAGTCCGCCGACGCGAAGGGCGACGGCGGAGCGCGGCTGAAGCCGCGCACTACGACCGTTGCTCAGTTGAGTGGCGGCCGTGGTAAAGGCCGGGGCTGCGGACGGTCCATCACGCTGTAGTCCGCAGGCACTTCAAACAGATCCGGCGAGGGCTCTCCGCGAACGAGATTCACGACGCGGTAGACGACCTCACCTGTCCGAGGATCGGTGCGGCGCGACTCGACGACAATCTTCAGGTCCGGCGAAAACCAACGCTCGGTCACCACGTCGATGGGACGCACGTTGCCGAAAACGCCAGCCGGAATCGTCATCGTCTGACGCGTTCCCTCCGCACGTACCCCTGCGACCTCCATGCTTCCAAGGTTCTCTGACGTGATCCGTGGTGGCGGGAGTCGAGGGCTGCCCTCCCGACGTGGATCGTTGGGCTCACCGCGTGGACGTCGCGGCGGCGGCATCATGGACTTCGACACCGTGCGGCGCGCGGGATCAACGATGTAAAGCGCCCGCTGGCCTGGGTCGGTAATCGTGATCATCCGCAGCTCGGGCTCGACGACAACCGGTCCCAGCTGCGGCAACGCCTGTTCGCGCCTCACGCGACCCGCGCCGTCGCGGGCAATCGAGCTCATGGTGCGGCGCTCGATGCGATTGCCATCCGTGAACTCCTGCCTCGTCTCGCTGATCGCCTCGGCGCTGAACGGCGCGCCGGTAACCGCCTCTCCGAACTCGAGCGGCTCGATGCCGATGATGTCGATTGGCGGAGGCGGCGGCCCCCCCTGCGCGAAGAGCAGCGAACCCGTCATCAACATGACGGAACCGGCTGCAAGAACATGGCGGTACATATCGGTCTCCGTTCTTCAGTTCATCTGCGTCGCGGATGCCGTCACGCGAACGCTCCGCGCAAGGCCATCCGCGCCGACGATCATCTCGATGTCTACCGTGCCGTCGCCGTCGGGATCGCTTACCGGGTACCCCTGTGCGCTCAGCGTTGCGCTCGCCACACGCAAGCGGACGATCTGGAGCGACGCCGGATCGGGGTCGAGCCACACGAGCGCTTCGTCGGAAGGCCACGACGATCCCACGGCCACCCCGGCATCGGTCGATTGCGTCGCAACCACCGGCACGTCACTACGTACCCACACGTAGCTCGCCCCAACCGCCAGGAGGAACGACGCAGCCACTGCCCACAGCGCCCGCGCCTGCGAGCCGCGACGCGGTCCAATCGACGCGGCTGCGGAGGCGTCCCACGCGCGCATCACGGCGGCCTCGACATGCGGACGCGCCGCCAGATGCTCCTCCGCACGCGCCAGCGCCCGCAATGCGTCGCGCACATCCCTCTCGTTCAGATTCACATCGTCCTGCTTCATATGACACACCGCTTGGCTGCCGGAGTGAGTGAACGAAGCCCCGCCCGCTGGCGAAGACGCTCGAGCAACATCTGCCGGCCTCTGTGCAGACGCGAGCGCACCGTGCCCACGGGCACACCGAGCACGGTCGCTGTTTCGGCGTAGTCGAGCTCCTGCAGATCGCACAACACGATCACCTCGCGATAGCGGGAAGGCAACGCGCTGAGACACCGGCGAAGCTGAAGCGTTTCCTGCGCGACCGCGAACGCCTCAGCCGGGTCGTCGATTCCCGCCCAGTCGTCGATCTCAGTGAGCGACAGCAGACGACGAACGGTTCTCGCCTTGTGCCGGGCGATGTTGCGCGCGATTCCAAACAAGTAGGTCCTCAGCGCGCCCCGCGCCACGTCATAGCGACCCAGATCGCGCATCAGCGTGAGGAACACATCCTGCACGACGTCTTCCGCCAGACTGCTCGATCCAGTCATTGCCCGGGCAAACCGGTACACAGGGGCCTGGTGGCGCCCGTACAAAAGGGCGAACGCCTCCCTTTCGCCGCGCAACGCACGCTCGATCAACTCCTCGTCGGACGACGCCTGTGTCGCGTCCACGGTTATCTGAAGAGCATTGACAGCAGCCGGACAGGAAGTTCCAAAGATTCCTGCAGACACAAAGTCCCTGGAACTTTTCCTGATTTCGCGGCAATCACCTTTGTAACCACAGTGTAACGGGAGGCAAGGTGCAGCGACTGGGAACTGTTGCAGGGCTGTTGACGCTCTGGGTCGGTCTTGTGCTCGGCGGAATGGCGCAACTCGAAGGCCGCGACAACGACACACACGGTCGTGGCGCCACGCCCGACTATGCGCGGGTGTTTGCGCAGGACACGGTCGAGCGACTGGATATCCGCGTGACTGCGGCCGACTGGGACCGGCTGGTCGCCGACATGGCTGGAATGGCCGGTCCGCGCGGCAGCGCTGGCGTTGGCGCAGGCGGCGGCCGTGGCGGCGGTTTCAACATCGTCGTTGGCCCGGAAGCACTGGCTGCGTGCAGTGGGCGAGTCGAAGGCGATCCGTGTGCCGTGGGAACGCCGGCGGAATCCGGAAGATGCACGCAACTCCCCATGGGCGTGGGGTTGGCGTGCACGCCACTCCCGGGAGGTTTTCCCGGAGGCAACGTACCGCCGGACGGTGGCGGCAACCAGGTGATCATCATCAATCCGCCTGGAGGCAATCCGGGCGGAGGGAACCTTCCCGGCGGCAACATCGGACGCGACGATGTGGAGTTCCTGCCGAGGACGCCTATCTATATTCCTGCCACCGTCGGCTTCGATGGAGAGACGTTCAACAACATCGGCCTGCGTCTGAAGGGAAACTCGAGCCTGCTCAACTCCTGGCGTACCGGCACAGACAAGCTGCCGTTTCGCCTGAACGCCGACGGACTCGAGGATGAGATTCCGGACTCGCGCGATCAGACGTTCTTCGGGTTTCCCAACTTGAACTTGACCAACAACTCGCAGGACGCGTCGTTCCTGCGCGCGAAGGTGGTTGCGGACATCTTTCGCGAGGCGGACGTCCCATCCGCGCGGACGGCGTTCGTGCGGGTGTTCATGGATCGGGGTCAAGGCGCGCAGTACATCGGCCTCTACACGCTCGTCGAGATTCCGGATGAGCCAATGCTGAGAGCACAGTTCGGAAGCGATACCGGCAACCTGTACAAGCCCAACGGCACGGGCGCGCGATTCACCACGTTCATGGCCGACTCGTTTCCCAAGAAGACCAACCAGCGCGATGAGGATTGGACGGATGTCCAGGACGTGATCGCCGTCCTCAACGAGTCACGCGCCAACCCCGCAGTCTGGCGCGCGCGGCTCGAGGCGCGCTTCGCGGTCTCATCGTTTCTTCGCTGGCTGGCACTCAACACGATCGTCGGCAACACCGACACCTACGGAGGGTTCTCGCCGCACAACTACTGGATGTACGGAAGCCCGCGGCATCGCGATCGGCTGTTCTTCATACCGTGGGATCACGACCTCGCGATGAACGGAGGCGGTCCTGGGGGCACTCCGGGTACCGGTCTCGATCTGTTTCACGATCGGATCAACGCGTCATGGCCGTTGATCAGATATCTGCTGGACGATCCGGTGTATCGCGCCGCCTACCGTGGCTATCTGGAAGAGTTCCTCGGTAGCGTGTTCGAGCCATCGCGTCTTTCGTCCCGGCTTCAGGCAGAGCACGCGCGCATCGCTCCCTATGTGGTCGGCGCCGAGGGAGAGCGGCCCGGCGCCACGTTCGTTGGATCGCCCACCGAGTTCAACCAGGCGCTCACCAGCCTCGTGACCTACGTGCAGTCGCGTGTAGCAACAGTCCGGCAGACGTTGGGGACGACCCGATGAGGTCGATGACACGCGTCGTATCGATCGGCATCTGGCTCGCGGTGGGACTCGGGATCGCGGTTCCCGTTGCCGCACAGAACACCGAGCCATCGACCACCGTGCAGCCAGCCTTCGAGATCGCCCCGGAGGCCTACATCCAACTCGACTGGCGCAACTACCGGCAGTCAGCGGTTGCGCCGGGCACCGGACGACTGGAGTTCGACACGTTCGAGGTTCGCCGGTTGCGCGCCGGATTCGACGGCCAGCTCCGCGGTGTCAGGTTCGAGCTGACACTCGACCCGCAGGACCTGGGCGGAACGCTGGTGAAGGACGCCTATGCGGAGTTTCGCCCCGGCAACTACGAGATTCGATTTGGTCAGTTCAAACCGCCTGGCAGTCGCGACTATGGGACGTCAGCTCGAACGATTGATTTCATAGAGCGCACGGGGATCGGCGGCGAGCTCTCGGCGCAACGCGATCTGGGTGCGGCCGTGCACGGCGACATCGGGACGCGGTTCGACTACGACATCGGCCTCTTTGCCGGTGATAACAACGGAACGAGTCGTCGATCCGGACTGACGGCGGCCGGGCGACTCGAATGGGAGCCCACAAACGATCTCGTGCTCGCGTTCCATGGCAGCGAAGGGCGGCTGCGGGCTGATGACACCGAACCCGAGAACGGTCTCGAAGGACGCTTGTCGTCTGGCTATCGCTTCTTCGAGAACGTGTACGTGCAGGGGCAGCGCAGACGGCTGGGCGGCGACATCGAATGGAGCCCTGGCCGATGGCAGTTCACCGCCGAAGCATTGCGGGTTCGCGATGAGCGGCTCGGGCAGGGCGTCGATCTCGACGATCTCCCCTCGCTCGTGGGCATCGGGACGAGCCTGAGCGCTCGATGGCGGTTCGCGTCACGGCGCGACGTCAGCATTCGTTTCGAGACGCTTGGGTTTGACGATGTGGGCGGGGACACGGCGATGGCGAGCGTGCGGCCCCGAGCGGCCGATGTCCGTGAACGGTCAGCCAGGGCTGTGACCTTCGGTGGCTCCTGGGGACTGACCCGGTGGACGCGCGTCATGGGCAATGCGGGCGTCGAGTGGTTTTCGGATGTGCGGTCTGCTCCGGAGCCCGACCGCACGGGCGGGTACTGGACGCTTTCCACGCGGCTGCAGATCGAACTCCCTGGGATTCTGGGCTGGCGGATTCGGTGATCGCCAAGACTGAGGACGCCGGCTCGCACGCCGGCCTGGATCTCGACTCGTCGCTCCACTTCGAGCTGGCGTCGCCCGATCTCGCTCACGCTCGCTCACTGCAGCAGCGGGTGGATCGCAAGTACCTCCTGCGCGTCAGCGATCTCGAACCGCTGCTTCGCCAGTTACAGAGCAGCCACCTGGCGTTTCGCGCCGGCCGGACGCTGTGGGCGCGCTATGAGAGCGTCTACTTCGACACGCCGGACCGCGATCTTTACCACGCGCATCGGCGGGGACTCCGGCCGCGTTACAAGGTGCGGATCCGTCATCACGTCGATCGGCAGCTCACCTTTCTGGAGGTCAAACGCAAGGACCAGAACGGACGCACGGTCAAGCTGCGGCATCCGCTTTCGTTCCTTCACGACGGGTTGGGCACGGCCGAACGACAGTTCATCGAGGACCACTCGCCGATCGACGCGTCTCGTCTCATTCCGATCGTGTCGAGCTCATTCCGTCGCCTCACGCTGGTAGGACGGCTCATTCACGAGCGTGTCACGTTCGATCGCGATCTCCTCTTCCGCGCGGGCGGACACACCGAACACGTCTCACGCGTCGTGGTGGCGGAGGTCAAGCGATCGCGCGATGACCACCGCGACGGCGCAGCGGCAGAGCTACGCACACTGCGGGCACAGACGCAGGTCATCAGCAAGTACTGTCTCGGCACGATTCTGCTGGCGCCCGTGCGCGCCAACGTTTTCAAGCCCGCGATGCGGGCGCTGGAGCGACTCTCGGCATGAACACCCTTGCAGGTGCACTTGATCCATTCCTCTCCAGCGGCGCGATGGTGCTGCTGGGCCGGCTCGCCCTCAATCTGTTCTTCACGATGCTGGTGGTGCGTTTCGTCTACTACCGGCTGTATCAGAGCCGCGACTACGTTTTCACCTACGTGCTCATCAACCTGGTGACGTTCTCGCTGGCGTTTCTGCTGAGCACGGTCCCCATCGAGCTGGGCTTCGCCCTCGGTCTCTTTGCGGTATTCGGGATTCTCCGCTACCGCACGGAAGCGATTCGAGTTCGCAACCTGACGTATCTCTTCGTCGTCATCGGCATCGCGCTGCTCAATGCCCTTGCCAATGGGGGGATTACGCTGACCGAGCTGCTGATTGCCAACAGCGTGATCGTGGCGACGGTTGGCGCGCTCGAGGCCGCGCCGTTCTCGGGACGCGAAGAGTCACGAATTATCCGATACGACAGACTCGACCTGCTCGCACCAGAGGCATCGGCCGATCTGCTCGCCGACCTTCGAAAGCGGACGCATCTGCCGGTGGAACGATTCGAGATAGGCGATGTGGACCTGCTGCGCGATGCCGCCGACATCACGATCTACTGTCGCTCCGGCGCGCGGTAGCGTTGGGTCTGGGCGCGGCTGAAGCCGCGCACTACGACTACAGGTCAGGAGGGTACGTAGTGCTCGGCTTCCCTGTCCCGAGCGAAGCCGAGGGGAGCCGAGCCGGGCCTCACGCAGTATTGACTTCGCGTGCGGCGCGGCTGCCCGACTCGATGGCGCCGTTCATCCACGCAAACCACGTGGACGTGTGCTCCCCTGCGAAGTGGACGTGCCCCTCGGGACGCCGGGATTCATTGTGGAACGCGGTTACCTGACCGACGTTCATCAGGCGCGTGGCTCCCCCGGACCAGGGATCGTTGTCCCAGCACTGCGAGCTGGCGTACTCGATCTGCGAACGCAGCCCGGGAAACACCCGCTCGACCTGTTCGATCGAATAGCGGATGCGCTCGTCTTCCGACATCTTCGATGCGCGCTCGGACGACGCGCCCTGGAGATACAGCTGGAGCAGACCGCGTGCGCCAGGCTGATCGTGGGCGCTCGACCAGATCTCGCCGGCAATGTCGGTGTTGGCAAACCCGCTGAGGCCGTCGCGCAACCAGTAACGCTCCCTCACCTGGAATGTGACGCGGGAGAGCGAGCCGTATTTCACCTCCCGCGCGGCGCGTGTCTTCAGTGGCGACAGGCGTGGTGCGAACTCCACACGGTCGAGCACGGGAAACGGCACGGTGCAGATGAGCTTGTCACCGGTGATCCGGCGCGTCGTGCCATGCTGCGAATACGTTGCGGTGACACCCGAGGCTGACTGTTCGATGCGGGTGACGGGCGCCCCGTAGATGATCTTGTCCGTCAGCCGCTTCGCGAAAGCCTTGGGCAGCTGATCGTTGCCGCCAACAATCTTGTTCAGCTGCTTCGCGCTATGTCCGCTGCTGACGAGCGTGATCGCCTCGAGCGCCGATGTCGTGCCGAACGGCTGAAACCCGAGCGCTTCGTAGGCAGCATCAGACAGTCCCCTGCCCTGCACGAATGCCTTCACGGTCTGTTGATCCGCTGAGGCCAACGCCGGCGGTGGCCACACCGATCGGTTCTCGGCGACATGCAGCGCCTCGCCCATCGCCTTGTCGAACATCCCGCCAAGACCGAGCGAGAGCTCTTCGGGAGAGAAGGCCAGGGGAAACTTCTTGAGGTCCGGCGGAGCCCCTGGTTCTGCATCCACCCGCACGTTCCTGACGAACGTCGAGGTACGGCCACTCGTCGGGTAAAACGGCACGAGTGGCAGCCCGAACTGCTTCACGTACTTCAACGTGTATTCGTGATTGTCGGGAATGCGAGCCGCGCCCAACTCGGCATAGAGACCATCGGCCAGCGGATCGCGCAGCGTGCGCACGCGGCCACCTGCGTGCCCCTGTGCTTCGAGCACGGTGACGTCGTGCCCCGCCTGCACCAGTTCGAATGCGGCGGTCAGTCCTGCCAGGCCGGCGCCAACGATCACAACGCGCTTTGCGGGACCTGAGCGCGTCAGCTCCTGAGCGAGGCTGGAGAACGGGGCGGAATAGAACGACGCCGAAGCGAGAGCTCCCAGCTTCAGGAACTTGCGCCGGCCACTGCGATCGATCAGCTTTGGACCCACAGGATCGGTTTCCCTGTCCCGTCGTCAGTCCCCTTGATGTACCAGTTCTTGCCGAGCGGATCGTGGTCCATCGTGGTCACGAAGTCGAAGGGCGCCTGAAACTCGATGTAGTCGAGGCCGGTGTCGGACGCGATCAGTTGGTGCCAGTCACCGGCCGGGATCAGGACGAGGCTGCCAGGCCTGACAGGAACCGTCCCTGCATCGTGCTTCACCTCGCCCGTGCCCTTTTCAATGAAGTAGAAGTGCTCAGGCGTCACCGGGCTCGTTTTCGAGGCGTGGTGCACGTGCCGCGGTGAATGCGCCTCCGGTGCGTAATACATGCGGCCGAGTTGCAGATCCCACGAACCCGACAATCCGGTTTCCTTGTTCACCCAGAATGTGCGCTCGCGGAAGCGCTTCTCGTCCACCAGTGATCGCAGTTTCACTTCTTCGAAGAGATAACCGACGGGAGGCGTGGGTCCGACCGGTTTGCCCACGTGCTTGGGAACCGTCACGAGCAGCAGGGACAGCGGAGTCCCCGCCGCTGTGATCGTCGCCTGCTCGCCAGGCTCGAGATACACACCCGAACGTCTGCCCAGCGGCTGTTCGGCTCCGGCATTGGCTCCGGAGTAGGAAACTGTTGCGCCGCTTCCTTCGAGGACATACGCCACCTGAGTCCTCGCACTCGGCGACAACTGGCACGACTTGCCAGCATCGACATCCCTGACAGTCACCTCCACCTTTGTTCCATCCGTGGAGGGACCCAGAATCGTACGTGCGGACCCTTCCGGAACCGAGGTCCTGGCTCTGCTTTCCAACTCGATGACCGTGATCATGGCTTCCCTGCTTTCAAGTCTCTATCGTGCGGTCTCCGCGCTACGAATTGGCGCGTTCACGCTGTAGGCGCCGGCATTTCGAATCAGGAAGTGGCTTGCGACCACCGCCAATCCGGCAATGAGCGCCGGGATGGTCCCGGCGAGAAAAATCTGTGGCGGTGTCCATTCCCGTGCGAGCAGCACGCCAGCCACCATTGGTCCGACGATCGATCCGACACGGCCGACGCCAAGCGCCCAGCCAACGCCCGTCGAACGGATCGCGGTCGGATAGAACGTCGCGGACATTGCGTTGATACCTGCCTGCGCTCCCTGGATAGCGATCCCCAGCACGCATGTCGCGGCCATCATCAGGGCGAATGACGTTGCCGACGCCATCGCGATGATGAGGAGAACCGAGAGCGCAAACTCGCAGATCAGTACGACCGACGCGCCGCGACGCATCATCAGCGGTCCCTGAATCAGGCTTCCGATCACGCCACCCAGACTGAAAAGTCCCGCTGCCGTCACACCAGCCTGGACCGGCAGGCCGATTGTGGTGAGCAGACCTGGCAGCCAGTTGATGAAGAAGTACAGAAGCAGGAGGTTCATGAAGAACGGGATCCACAGGAGCACCGTGGCCAATCCTCGACCCTCGACGAACAGCTGTCGAACGGACAGTCCTCGTACCTTCTCTACGACCGGGACCTGCAGGATGTGATGCTCGAGTTCCGGGGAAATCCGCTTCAGGATCGCAGAGATCCGACGCGGATCAGCTGCCGTCGCCGCGAGAAAGCGCACGGACTCGGGCATCAGCGCGATCAGGAGCGTTGCGACCACCAGGGGCAACACGCCTCCCAGGTAGAACACCGATCGCCAGCCCCACATCGGCAGCATCTGCGAACTGACGACGCTGGCAACGACCGCGCCGAGGGGCATTCCCGCAAAGAGCGCGGCCACGATGGTCGCCTGCAACCGCTTCGGCGAATATTCTGCCGTGAGCGCCACGATGTTGGGCATCGCGCCACCCAGGCCCAGGCCCGTGAGGAATCGCAGCACGACAAATGAGGACACATCGGTGGCCGTTGGCGTGAGGAAGGTGAACACGCCAAAGACCAGCGTGGACATGATGATCACGATCTTGCGGCCGAAGCGATCGGCCAGTGGACCGCTCGCCATCGCGCCGAGCATCAGACCTGTCAGGCCAGCGCTGAAGACGGGACCAAATCCTCTGAGCGGAATCCCGAGCTCCTGCGCTATGGCGGGTGCGAGAAAGCCGATGCACTGTGTGTCGAAGCCGTCGAGCAACATGACGGTGCCGCACAAGATGAGCACGCGGATCTGAAATCCACTGAGCGGACGGTTGTCGATCAGCTCATTCACCGTACTCGGTTCGAGATGGCCGGCCATCATGTTCCTTCCTGGCGATTCGCGCTGCGGCGTTCGCCTCTCGTTACCACCCGTCAGACGTCAGTGAGCCCAATCTGGCTCGCGAAGCGTTCGTACGAGATCTGTCATGAACGCCGCCGCACGGGCGCCATCCACGACGCGATGATCGGACGAGAGCGTAATGGTCATCGTCGGACGCACGGCCGCCTCGCCGTCGATGGCGACCACGCGGGAGGTGATCGCACCCACCGCGAGGATCGCCGCCTGGGGCGGCACGATGATCGCGGTGAAGGCGTCCACCTCGAACATGCCGAGGTTGCTGATAGTAAACGTGGCGCCCGCGATGTCAGCCGGCGTCAGGCGATTGGCACGGGCCCGTTCGGCGAGGTCGCGCCGGCGCACGGCAATGTCACCGATGGTCGCGGTGTCGGCGTCGGGAATGACGGCTGTGACCACGGCGTTCTCCACCGCCATCGCGAGGGCCACGCCGACATGTGCGTGCGTCACGATCCCCGTCTCGCTCCAACTCGCATTCAGCCGTGGATGGGCCCGCAGCGTGCGCGCGACGGCAGCCACGAGCAGATCAGAGTGCGTCACCTTGACGCCGCGCGACGTCTCGATCGAGGACAGCAATCGCTCGCGGGCCGCCACAAGCCCGCTCGCGTCCACGTCGCGTGCCAGAAAGAAATGCGGAACGGTGGTCCAGCTGGCCGTGGTCCGTTCGGCCATCAGCCTGCCGATGGAACTCAGCGGCTCGGCGGCCACCGCTGGTTCGACACGTTCCGCCTTCCGACCTGCGGCAGCCTCCACGTCCTCAGCGAGAATCTCGCCGCCGGGTCCAGATCCTCTCAGGGTTGTGATGTCGATACCGTGTTCCCTGGCGAGCCGCCGGGCCTTTGGTGAGGTTCTGACACTCCCTCCACCTGACGTTGCCGTGTCCTCTGGCGCCGCGGTCACGACCGGCGCGGCCGTCGTCATCGTACGTCCGGTGGGAACAGCCGGGCCCGACGAAGATGGGACGGCTTCTCCAGCACGCAACAGCCAGGCGATCGTGTGGCCCACAGGTACGACGTCGCCGACCTGCGCGGTGATTCCCGCAAGAATGCCGTCTCCGAGCGCTTCGATCTCGACAACCGCTTTGTCGGTCTCGACTTCGAGCAGCATCTCGCCTTTGGCCACGTGGTCGCCGTTCTTCTTGAGCCACGACACGACCTTGCCTGTTTCCTGCGCCATTTCGAGCGCAGGCATCACCACACTCAGTGCCACGAAGGTCCGTCCTTTTGAAGAATGCCGTAACAGCCTACGCTACTCACGGTCGATTCCGGCCACGCTATCTTCTGCGCGAACGCCCGGGGTAGAATCTGCCGCATGCTGATCAACCGCGCCCTTTCCACCGCTTTTCTGCTCGTCACGATTGCCGCAGCGGTCGCCGCCCAGCAGGCCGCGCCACAGGGGCCGCCGACGGCCACCGGGTTTTTGCGCAATCTCTACAACGGCAACAAGAACAGTGTGCTCCGCGTCGCCGAGCGCATGCCTGAGGAGTTCTACGGGATGCGACCGGGCACCCAGGAGGAAGTCCGCACGTTCGGGCAGCATGTCGCCCACATCGCCACCTTCAACTTCCTGTGGTGTTCGCAGGCCAAAGGCGAGGCCAATCCGAACGCCGGCAAGGAGCTCGAGAAGACGCTGAAGGCGAAGGCCGAGATCATCAAGGCCATCACGGATTCCTACGCCTATTGCGATCCGGTCTACGCAGCGCTCACGGATGCCTCGGGCGCGGAAGTTCTCACGATCTCGCAGGAGAACGGACGCCAGCAGCAGCAGACCCGCACAGGACTGCTCACGCTGAACGTCGTGCACGGTAACGAGGTGTACGGCAGCATGGTGACGACACTTCGGATCAAGAACATCTCGCCGCAACCGCAGAAGTAGCAACCACACTCCCGGGGCGGGTTCCGCGCCCTTCGACGAGCTCAGGGCGTCCCGAGCGTGTCGAGGGGCGAAGCGGACCCGCCTTTTTTCTTTTCGCGGTGATCCCTCTCGTCGCAAACCCTGCGGCACCAACGCGGCCCGAAGATTGCGTGCAGAACGTGGAGCAAGGTGCTTGCTGGTCCGGCTGAATCCGGACCCCACAGATGGGGAGATCACATGGCAAAGCGGAAGAACGAACAGACGGCGACGACCGAGCAGATCGAGCCGCGAATGACGGCGTTCGCCGAGCAGCTCGGACGCATGGTCGGGACAATGCAAGTCAAGGCCGAAGACTGGATGAATCGTGAGACGCTCCTCACGCAGCTCGCCGCGGTTCGCGACGGAGCGACACATCTGCTCGACCAGGTCACGAGCCTTGCGAGTGCGGCTGTAGCAAAGAAGGATACGAAGAAGCCGGCACCGCGCAGGGCGAGCAAGGGTCGAAGTGGCGGCGTGGTCGATGCGCCTGGTAAAAAGCATCGGAAGCAGGGGCCAAAGGATCCCGGTGCGACGCTGGCGCGGAGTCAGGCCGCCAAGCGACGGGCGGCGATGCCAATGGCGAAGACCAGCAGCCGGCGCGGGCGCGGGTAGCTCCCCGGATTGCCTCACACGATGGGCGCTCGCCAAGGAGAGTCAGTGCATGATTCCGTGGTCGTTCCTTCTCAAAAACAGTCCTCTGATTCTGGCTGGAGCCGACGCACTTCTCACCAGGCTGAGATCGGGAACCGGGCAACGCGAGACGGGCGACCCCACAGACCGGCTCAGCCGACTCGAAGAGAGCTCCACGGAAACAGCACGTCTGCTGCACCAGCTCGCGCAGCACCTTGATGCACTGGCCGCGGCGCAGCGAGCGACAGCGAGGCGCGCGCAGATCGCGCTGATCCTGGGGTCTGTGGCGGCAGCGCTCTCCCTGGGCGCGTGCGTCATGGTCTTGCTCCGATAGGCGTCCAACACCACTCACCGTCCCCCGGCGACGCGTGTTACCATCCGCCGATCGAGCACGTCTTGCGCCCGGTCGAGCGAAGTACCACGTCAAACCGGAGGGACGTATGAGGCTGTTCTTCGCGGCGCTCATCCTGACGCTCGCAGCCCCAGCCAGTGCGCAGTGGCTGGATCGGCCAACCCCGGGCATCCCCCGCACCCCAGACGGCAAACCGAATCTCACCGCGCCGACACCACGCGGGCCAGACGGAAAACCAGATTTCAGCGGCGTCTGGGAAGGGCCGGTCCCCGCGGGGCGTCCAACGCCGGGCGACCTGCAGCCCTGGGTGCTCGATCTCGCCACGAAGCACCAGCAGGACTACTACAAGATGCGCCCGTACTATCAGTGCCGGCCGAGCGGCCCTGAGGCAGAACGGTTTGGCGGCTGGAAGCGCATCCTCCACACGCCGGCTGCCATCGCCGTCCTGCAGGACGATCTGACCTACCGCGTGATTCACACCGACGGCCGACAGCTGGAAGCCGAGCCCGCGCCGAACTGGTCGGGCTACTCAGTGGGCCGATGGGAGGGCGATACCCTCGTCGTGGACAGCGTCGGATTCAACGACAAGACGTGGACGAGCCGATACGGCATCACCCACACCGAGAAACTTCGAGTCACCGAGCGCTACCGTCGCCCCGACTTTGGCCACCTGCTGGTGGAGGTCACCTACACCGATCCCGGCGCCTACACGAGACCGTGGAGCTTCTCGACCGATCTCACGATCGCCGCTGACACGGAAATGCTCGAGGCGATCTGCGAAAAGAGCAGCGAAGCGTGGTCAGGAACTCTCAACGATGCCGCGGGGACCGCTCCCAAGATCCCCCGCGACGTGCTGGCGCGCTATGCGGGCGTCTACAACGGCATCTATGGCGGTCGCCCACGAACGTACGAAGTGTGGCTCGATGGCGACAAGCTGATGGCCAAGATTCCTGGCGACACGATCGAGGGCGGCCTGGGCGCGACTGGCTTGGACGAAGGCGCGGCCCGGATTCTGGTGCCGCAATCCGAGACGGTCTTCGAAGGCCTTGGGCTCGGCTACCGATTCGTCGTGGACGACAAGGGAGTCACCACGGCGATGATCGTGATCCATATCTCCGGTCCGTACACGTACACGCGCCAGAAGTGATCCTGCTCGAGCGGAGGAGCCTGTGAGGCAGCCGATAGCGCTCGTACGAACCGCGGGAATGGTGCTCGCGACGGCAGGAGCAATGCTTCTGGCGCCCGCGATCGACGCTGCAGCACAAGCACCGACAACTGGTCAGGCCCCGGCAACAGGCACGGCCGCAGGGTGCCCGCTCGATCCGGTGAAGTTTCACGCCTGCGCGCTTCCGAAGACAAAGACGTTCAACCCACCGCGCACGCCAGATGGGCGTCCGGATCTGAACGGATACTGGGAGCGCGCGTTCACCTCGCAGGATATCGAAGAACACGGTGACGGCCTGGGTGTCCAGGCTGGCCCGAGCCTTGTGCTCGACACGCCTGACCGCAAAATTCCCTATCAACCGGCGGCGCTGGCACTCAGGAACACGATGGTCGATCGCTTCGTGTCGCCGCTCGCCAGTTGCCATCCACCCGGCGTGCCCCGGCACGGGCTCGCTCCGGCGTCGCATCAGATTCTTCAAACACCTGGCTATGTCGTGCACCTGCTCGAGTACTCGCACGCGTACCGGATCATCCCCACCAGTGGAGGGCCGCACGTTCCTGGCAACGTCAGGCTGTGGCAAGGCGACTCACGTGGGCACTGGGAGGGCAACACGCTCGTGGTGGACGTCACAAACTCGAATGGCCTGACCTGGTTCGACAACGCCGGAAACTTCTTCAGTGACGCGGTTCATGTCGTGGAACGTTTCACGCTCGTTGACGCCGACACGATTCACTACGAGGCACGCATCGACGATCCGAAGGTCTATACACGTCCCTGGACGCTGGTGTCGGCGTTCAGACGGAACAAGGAACCGGGATACGAACTGTTCGAACAGGCATGTTACGAGGGTAATCGCGCCGTCGAAGGAGCCGAGGCCGTGGGCCTGAAGCCTTACGACGGTGTCAGTGGACTACTTGGAGGTGGCAGATGAAGAAGCTCATCACTACGGTCGCCGCTCTTGCGTTCGCGTGCGCGGCGCCGCTCGTCGCGCACCACTCATTCTCGGCGGAGTTCGACGCCACCAAGCCGATCACGCTCAAAGGCAAGCTCACGAAGATGGAGTGGATCAATCCCCATGGATGGCTCCACATCGACGTGGCCGAGGCTGATGGCAAGGTGGTCAACTGGGCGATCGAAGCCGGCAGTCCAAACGCGCTCCTGCGTCGCGGCTTGCGACAGAACGACTTTCCGGTCGGCAGCGAGCTCATCATCGAAGGCTACCGCGCCAAGAGCGGCGCGACGACGGCCAACGGCACGAGCGTCAAGTTCGCAGATGGCCGTAACTTCTTCCTCGGTGCGTCCGATGGCGCAGCGGAGGGATCACCGAAGTAGTCGATCACGCTCGCTCTCGAGACTGCTTGATGACACCAACGACGCTCACCTGGGCGACGTGCATCGCAATCCTGACGCTGGCGCCAGCACCTCTCGCGGCGCAGGCCTTGCCGCGTACGGCTGACGGCAAGCCAGACCTCTCGGGCATCTGGCAGACCGTGAACACAGCGTCATGGAACATCCTTCCGCACGGTGCCGAGCCTGGCGCACCGGCAGGCCTTGGTGTCGTCGAAGGCGACGCGATCCCCTATCGTCCCGAGGCCGCAGCGAAACAACGGGACAACTACACGAATCGCGCGACGCTCGATCCAGTGGCGAAGTGCTGGTTGCCAGGCGTGCCTCGCGCGACGTACATGGGCTTTCCCTTCCAGATCGTCCAGACGCCGAACCAGACATCGATCCTCTACGAGTACGCCCACACCGCACGGCACATCTACCCGAACTCCCCACACCCCAAGGGTCCCATCGAGTGGTGGATGGGCGATTCACGTGGACGATGGGAAGGTGACACGCTCGTGGTGGATGTCGTGCACTTCAACGATCAGACATGGTTCGACAAAGCTGGCCATCACCACAGCGAGCAGCTCCACGTCGTCGAGCGCTACACGCTCGTGAGCGCGAACCACATCCAGTACGAGGCCACGATTGAGGATCCGAAAGTGTTCACGCGGCCCTGGAAGATGACCATGCCTCTTTACCGGCGTCTCGAGCCGAACCTGCAAATCCTGGAATACGAGTGCTACCGGTTCAACGAGACGCCCGGGGCTGAATCAGCTTCACGAGCGCAATAGCCTCGCAATTTCCACGCACCATTCGTCTCGCTCCCAGTCCACTTCGCGGCAGCGTGTTTGCAGGATCACCCCGTGGAGGACTGCGCTGATGGTCAACATGCTCGTTTACCTGATCGGAACCTTGCTTCTCGTGGCGGGTCTGGCGTACGGCGCGTCCCGGGCCGGTGTCAACCAGGCCTGGATCGTTGCGGGCGCCCTGGTCATCATCGGCCTCGGCCTGATGGGGGGCATCGTCAAGACCCGCCAGAAAGACCCCGCGTCCTGAGGACTGAGACCTTCGTGACTTGAGCGACCGCCAGCTCGCGCCGATATCTGACTCAGGGGCAGCGGCGTCGACGGGATCGGTCGCCGTGCGCCCAGCCAGACAACACCGAAACTGAGCAAAGGCGCGCGAATATGAGCAAAGGTGGGTCAAACATCGGCGGGATTGTCATCTTTTCCGCGTGTGCGGTGATCGCCGCATGGATCGGGATACCGAGATACCTGAACACGCCGGCTGCCAGCGTCGAAGAGGACGTCGTCGAAGACGAAGCGCCGGTTGCACCCAAACGCAAGGCCTCACGAGCGCGGACCAACGCTGCTGCGGATTCGCAGCCGGCTGACGCGGCAGCAACCGAGACCAGCGCGCCCGACGATATCTCCACCGAAGCCGACAGCTCCGGAATCGCTGCGGAAGAGACGTCACCGAGTGGTTCTGAAGAGCCAGCCGTCACTGCAGCGAGCGCCGAGCCTTCGGGCGGGTTGCTGAGCTCCACCCTCAGTTCCTTCACGGCTTCCTCTTCGACCGGCGACGAAGGTGATGCGCGGACCATCATGGAGGAGTCCCAGCGTCGCAGCGAGGCGAAGTTCTATCGCTACGACGGGCTTCTGCAGTCCTTCGACAACAAGGGAAAGATCACCGACAAGCGCTGGACGTTCGACCGCGTCGGCTCCAATGGACGCAGCAAAGCTGTGCTCCGTTTTTCGGCGCCGGCAGAGGTCAAGGGTGTCTCGCTGCTCATCCACAATCATCCGGAGCGAGCGTCCGATCAATGGATGTGGACGCCGGCGCTGCAGCGCGATCGACGAATTGCTTTACAGGATCGTTCGACCCGATTCTTCGGCACCGACTTCAGCTTCGAGGACCTTGAAGAGCGCGACGTCGAACAATACGACTACGAGATGCTCGGAGACGACGTGGTTGACGGCGCCAAGTGCTGGAAGATCGAAACGACCCCGAAGAAGAGCCGGTCTTCGCACTACACACGTTCGATCGCCTGGATTCGCAAAGACAACTACCTGATGGTGAGGCTCGACAACTTCGTGGACGACGAGGTCGTCAAACGGCTCTCGACGGACAACGTCGAGAACGTCCAGGGCATCTGGACCGCGCGGATCCTGGAGATGTCCGATCTGCGCCGCGGCACGCGGACGCGGTTGACCTTGAAGGAAGTCGGCTACAACACGCCGGTGAACGATCGGGAGTTCACGCTGCAGGGCATCCGGCAGTAGCGGCCTCCGGTCGATCCTGAGGCCCTTGCCCGGACCCTGAACTCCCTGTTCAGCTGGTAGCGCTATCGGCTAAGGCGGTGACTCTTGAAGAACTGCCAGATGGTGCCGGTCGTATCGATCTCTCTGCGCGTCCAGGTGTGCCCGAGGCCATCAATCCGAATCATGCGGACTTCGGTGCCATCCCGACAGCCCTCATAGCGCAGGGTAGACAACGGGCCTGGAGGGTCGTCGAGCACGGCCTCTGCCCTGCAGGAGTTGAGACGCGCCCAGCCCGCGAGGGCTTCAGGAACACTTTCCAGCCACTCGGCTCCACGGCCAGCGGCGTGCCCGTCATAGGTGTTCTGCGGATCAGCCAGCCCGTGGAAGGTCAGCACCGGGATCGGCCGACCTTCACAGGTCCCTGGTGATCGCAGACCGGAGACCGGCGCGATAGCCGCGAGATGCGTGGCGAGACGGCATCCGAGAAGCGAAGACATTCGTCCTCCACCCGAGAAACCGGTCGCATACACCCGCGACTCATCCGTACAGACACGAGAGGCGACATGACCGATCACGTCGCGCACATACGCCACGTCGTCGGCCCGATCAGCCTGCACGGGAACGTTCCAGCGGGCGTCAACGGCCTGGAGCGTCGCGACAATGAAGCGTTCGCTGGACGCCAGCGTTTCGAATCCGCTGTTTCTGGCCTGGCCGGCGGGCGAATCGCCACTGCCGTGGAGATCGAGCACCAGTGGCAGACGTTGATGTCCGTCGTATCCGGGAGGAACGAACAATCTGTACGCGCGTCCGGTTGCGAGCTGCTGCGACGACACACCGCTCGCGAACGGCAAGCTGCATGACGTGGCGCTGGCCGGAGTCTGCGCGTGCGCGGTCGCTGCGCCAAGCACCACCGCCGCCGCTATCGCACAGTGCAGCAATCGCATCTCAACCCTCCTCGCGGGTCTCCGATCCGATCTGACTACGTGTGGGCAACGAGGCGAGCGCCTGCTCGAGCGCGTCGTGATCCACCGGCTTCACCATGTGCAGGTCGAAACCAGCCTCCCGGGAGCGACGAAGATGCTCCTCCTGGCCCCAGCCCGTCAGCGCGATCAACACCATGTCTCGCCCCCAGGACTGTTTCCTGATGTGGCGGCAGACTTCATACCCGTTCATCTTCGGCAGCCCAATGTCGAGGAGCACAACATCAGGATGAAATGTCTCAGCAGCCTCGATCGCCGAAGGGCCGTCATTCGCCGTCCGCGTCTCGTGTCCGGATACCTGCAGGAGCAGCGCAAGAAACTCAGCGCCGTCATGGCTGTCATCGACGACGAGAATTCGTCGGCCCACGACGGGCGATGTCTTACCGGCCACGACCTCTGGCGCTGTGACGGGTGGCGAGACGGGCCGGAGAGCCGGCAGACGTACGGCGAACTCGCTGCCGAGACCTGCCCCGTCGCTGGTCGCCTCGACTGTCCCGCCGTGCATCTCAACAAGCGCCCTCACAAGCGTGAGACCAATGCCCAGGCCATCGTGCGAACGTTCAAGTGACGTGTCCACCTGCGCAAACATTTCGAAAAGGCGCGGAATCTGCTCAGCGGCGATGCCGATACCCGTGTCGCGCACACGAATCGCAACCTCGCCTTCGGCGGGCTCGACAGTCAGCCAGACTCGACCACCTGCATCGGTGAACTTGCTCCCGTTGCTCAAGAGATTCCCAATCACCTGAGCCAGCCTGACGGGATCTGCGTCGAGATAGATGGGCTGCTGTGGGACCGTGACCGTGAGGTTGACGTCCATCGTCTTGTACTGGGGACGAAGAGCCTCGACGGCCTGTTGAACGACGGGGGCCAACTCGATGCGCGACCTTCGAAGCTCAATCTTGCCGCGCGTGATGCGACTCATGTCGAGCAGATCGTCAACGAGACGCGCCATCTGCCCCATCTGCCGCTCGAGCATCGCCGCTGCCGCCTGTACGGTGTCGCGGTCGCCACTCATCCGAAGCGCTCGCGCCGCGTGGCTGATGGGAGCCAGCGGATTTCGAAGCTCGTGCGCCAGCATCGCAAGAAACTCGTTCTTCCGCCGATCGGCCTCAGACAGGTCCTCAGCGAGACGCCGCAGCTGGTGTTCGGCCTCTCGCTGACCCGTGATGTCTCGAACGATTTTCGACGCGCCGATGACGGTCCCTTCGTCGTCTCTCAGCGGCGAGATCGTCAGCGATACGAAGATGCGGCGACCATCGGAACGGATGCGCTCGGTCTCGAAGTGATCGATCCGTTCCCCTGCTTTCAGACTCGCGACGATGCGGTCCTCCTCGGCCAGGCGATCGGGAGGAATGACCAGCGAGATGTGACGCCCCACGGCCTGCTGGGCCGTGTAACCAAACAGGCGTTCCGCGGATGCATTCCAGCTCTGGATGATGCCGTCGAGCGACTTGCTGATAATCGCGTCGTCTGATGACTCGACAATCGACGCAAGCAGTCGGGCCGTCTGGAACTGTCCTGACTTGGACCGTTCGATGCCTCGCTGGGTGCTGACGTCTCGAAAGATGAGGACGCACCCTTGGACGTGACCGAGTTCATCCATGATTGGCGCCGCGCTGTCATCGATCGGATGCTCGGCGCCGTCCTTCCGGATGAGGACGGTGTGATTGGCGAGCCCGACCACGACACCGTCCCGAAGCGCCTTCGTCGCAGGGTTCTCCACTTCCACCCGTGTGTCTTCGTTGACGATCTTGAACACTGTCTGGAGGGGCTGCCCCGCAGCGTCACGTTGCGGCCAGCCCGTCAGCGCCTCGCCGACCGCATTCAGATACGTGACACGCCCCTCGACGTCAGTGGTAATAACGGCGTCGCCGATACTTGCAAGCGTCACGCGCAACAGTTCGCGTCGCTCGTAGGCACGCCTCTCCGCCACACGCGCGGCCGCTCCCAAACCGATGATGAGCGCGCAGGTGAACAGGTACGCCGCCAGTCCGACCAGATTCGAGGCGAGGTTCAGCGCAAATGTCCCACGGGGCTCGATGAACAAGTACAAGCAGGCAAAGTAGCCAAGAATCGCGGAGATCGCAGCCGGGCCGTAGCCGCCTATCCAGACAGCAAAGGCGACCGCTCCAAACAGCGTGACGAGCGGCAACGTGTCACCCATCACCGGATCGAGGAGATAGCGAAGGAACACGGCCGCCGCGAGCACCACCAGCGAGCTTCCGTAGGCCATGCCTGGCCCGTGCTTCTCTCGTCGTGGAGTGGAGGTCAATTGTTCTGACATCAGCAACCTGGGGACTTCGTTCGAGGCTACGCCTTGCCGATGTAGAACTGGTAGGCGTAGCGCTCGAGCGTGGCGGGCTGTGCGTCTGGAGGAATGTCGGCGCCGTGCAGCCCAATCCGGCTGGCAAACACCAGCATCGAGTTCGGGCGGGACGGCACGGTCTTCGCGAGATCGCACGACGCTCCTTCGCGAAGTGGATAGTACACACCCGCATGCTTTTCAGGGACCGTCGCATTCGATCGGAACAGTTTCGTCCCGTGCTCGTGGCTGTCCTGGGGACTGCCGAAATAAAACAGCGCCGTGAGCAGTGCGCGCCGCGGATCGAGATGCGGCTCGAAGGTGTAACCGGGACGTCGAAGCATCAGGCGACCACCTGACCGATCGTACGCAGCCGGTGCTTTCCCTGCCTTGGCCTTCACGGCGCTGCGAGCACTCATCTGCGTCTGGAGGTAGTCCTCAAAGACACCGGCGAGCACGGGCGTCATCACGCGTGACGCCACCACGTCGTCCATGAAGCGCCACGCGGCCTCCGTGCGCAGCGGCCCCAGGTCTTCGCCAATCGTCCAGTTCTGCCGGCCGGCCTGTCCATCACGCCAGAAGCCCTCTGGCGGCCGCGCCTCATAGAGCAGGCTGTGCAACGCGTCCGGCAGTACGTCGTTGAGTACCACGTGTGGATACGGGTCCTGCTCGAGGGACGACTGCGTGATGACGCGCTCGAGATGAGACACGAGCGAAGGGATGGGAAACAGTCCTTCGAGCTGATCGATCAGGGCCCGCAGGCGTTCGGCTTGATCGTCCTGCCGGGCATGCTCGAGAGTGGCAAGGCGGCCCGGGAGAAGCTCCTTCTTCAGCGCATGGACGTCCTCGCCCAAGCGTCCGAGTTGCTCGTGGCGCCGGTCGAGCAGCTCCATTGCGGTGTTGTACTTCTCGCTAAGATCCGCGTAGCGTCGGTTGAGCTGGCGGAGTTCCTTGTTCGAGGCCTCCGTTGACTTCCGCAGTTCCTGCACGTGCTGCTCGAGCTTCGCCCGCGTCTCTTTTTCGCGTTGCTGCTGCCGATCGATCTCAGCGCGGACGAGCTCGTTGATACCCGTCCGGAAGAACAGCGCCCGCCCCACCCGCTTCATTGACCGTCTCCTCCGCGAACTCTTCCGAACCCCGAATCCCGAGCCCCGAACCCCGAGAGATATCGTCTCTATCGCACCTGCGTCACGACGTCCACGAGCGCGGGTTCACCGGCCTTCACGCGCGCGATGGCGCGCGCGAGGGCTGGAGCAAGCGCCTTCGGGTCCGTAATGGGCCCTTCGGCGTGGAGACCCAGGCTCTGTGCGAGCTGCGCGAAGTTGATGTTCGGGTTGCTGAGCTCGCTGCCAAAGCTTCCCTGATCAACGCCGCGATTGCGCGCGTTGCACATGCGCTGGATGTGCATCACTTCCTGGTGATACGCACGGTTGTTGTTCATCACGCTGAGGAGCGGAATCTTGTGATGCGCCGCCGTCCACAGCACGCCTGGCGCATACATGAGGTCGCCGTCGGTCTGCAGAGAGACCGAGAACCGGCCGTGCCGTTTGTTGGCCAGCGCCGCGCCGACTGATGCGGGCGCGCCGTAACCAATACCGCCGCCGCCCGCATGGCCCAGGTGCTGGTAGTGCTTGTCGAAGTTCCACAGTCGCCGCGGCCATCCGCCACCCTCGCTGTAGTAGCCCGACACCAGCGACCAGTCTTCGTTCTTGATCTGCGCCCACAGCTCAGCGCACAGGCGACCTGTACTGATCGGGGTGGCGTCCCACGCGTAGCTGGCAGCCTCCCTATCGCGATTGAGTGCAGCAGCGTTTGCCGACGCGAGCGCCGCGCCGCGTTCCTGCCACACGCGGCGACGGTCGGGTTTCGCGCGGCGGCGCACCGCTTCGATGAGAGACGGGAGCGTCGCTTCTCCATCGGCCGCGATCGACAGATCCGTTTCCTGAAGGCGATAGAAGTCCTGGTAGTTCGATCGGATATACAGATCTCCGGCGGTCACGGTGACGAGCTTCACCGTTGGCTTCGTCACACGCCGGGTCGAGCGGTGCAACTGATCCCGAAGGTTGTTGACGACGCTCCAGAAGTCGGCGACCTCGAGCCCTGCGATGACGTCGGCCTCGGCGATCACTGCACCAATCCGGCGGGTGTGATTGAGCGGATGCAGGGTCGGGAAATTGAGCCGGCTTCCCTGATCGACGACGGGCGCCTGAAGGAGCTCGGCAAGCTCCACGAGGAGCTTCATGCCATTCGGTGTCCGCGCCAGCCTGTCAACAACGAGCACCGGGTGCTCAGCCTCGACGAGCATCCGCGCCAGCTCATCGACAGCTCCGGAATCTCCCTGCGGTGGAACCGGGAGCGTCAGTTTCGGAATGGACAGCGCTTCGCTCCTCGACACCGGCTCTTCCTGCAGGTGACCGTCGGCGACGAGGACGACCGGCGCCATGGGCGGTGTCATCGCAACACGATAGGCACGGACGGCGGAGTCGCCCCATCCCTGGAGCGAGGACGGGTTGTCGTCCCACTTGGTGTAGTCGCGCACCATCAACGCCACGTCCTGAGCACTGTGGTACCACTCGGCGCCACGCCGCATGGCTCCGTCAGCGTGGTTGCCGAGCACGATCACGATAGGCACGCGATCGCACCAGGCGTTGTAGATCGCCATTGACGCGTGCTGCAGACCGACCGTTCCGTGCGCCATCACCATCAGCGGCTTGCCCTCGGCCTTGTAGTAGCCATGGGCCATCGCCACAGACGACTCTTCGTGACAGCAGGTGATCAGTTCAGGCCTGACATTGCCGCCGTGGTTGAGGATCGATTCGTGAAGACCGCGGAAGCTGGAGCCCGGATTCGCGCAGACGTAGTCGAAGTTCAGCGACTTGATCACGTCCACCATGAAGTCCGAGCCGGCGCGTTCGTTGTCACCGATCACCTGCACGTCGGCGGGCGGCGCCGACTCGGCAGCCGCCGTCATCACCGGCGTCCGTGCACCTCGCGCGTCCTGAACTGCGGGCGAAGCTGCCTGCGCGGCCTCAGCTGTCAGCGTCGCTGGCGCGACAAACGCGGCCGCCCCAGCCAGCGCACCACGCTGCAGGAATGCCCGCCGCTCGAGCGACGTCTTATCAGGCTTCTCGGACTCGGCCATTGGGTGGACTCCCTACAGCGATTTCCGACCTTCACAGGTCCGGCTAAAGCCGGACCCCACGAAAGACGGCTCGACTCGTGACAGTCGTGGGGTCCGGCTTTAGCCGGACCGTTCGTCAATTCACGGCGAAGCAATAGAACAACCCCACGCCGCCGTGGCTGACGAGGTCCCGCTGGCTGCATCCTGTCGTTCCGTGTGACGAGTTCCATGACTGGTTGCCATAGCCAATACGGTCGGAGTGCCCGACCTGCGCGGACCCGGCGCCGTTGCTCGTCCAGTTGTTGCACGTGTGGTCGGCGTTGTCGGTGAACGCACGACCGTCGGGCTGGGAGCCGGTGAGCATGTCGTGGCGCGTCGGCAGCGGATCGCTGATGCCGTTGACGAGCTCGCCCTTTTCCGTCAGCGCAAACTCTTTCGTCAGATTGCTGCCGCGCTGCGCTTCCGCGAGCGTGTCGCCATGAATCTCCGACCCGATGATGGGCCGGCTCAGCCGCCGCTTGAGGTAATCCAACAACCGTTCCTTCGGGTGGAACCACGGTCCGCTACCAATCCGATCGCGCGCATTGACCGCGGGCTGACCGGGTCGTGCCTGGGTGCTGAGGTACGCGCGCCAGGTCTTGCCGCCCGCGCCGGCAGCTGTCGCCAGTTGCTGGCAGTGTGCGTCCGCGCCCGCGAGGCCGCCGAGGTTGCCGCCATTGCCGATGGGTTCGCTGGTTACGAAGAACGTCATGAGACTCGACGGAATTCGCTCCGACGTCGGCATCGGCGGCGGAGCACCGCGACCCTGTGCGGACAACGTGCTCAGCGCAACAACAGGGCCTATCACCATCCAAAGAAGTATGTGTCTCATGAGGCCTCTTAGTTGGTCGCGAAGCAATAGAACATGCCGACGCCGTGTGTTCGATTGAGCGCCGTCTGACTGCAGCCGGACGTACCGTGCGAGGAATTCCACGAGCCGTTGCCACCGCCATTGCGATCGGGAAACCCGATCTGGACGTTCGGACGGTTCGGGCCGGCCTCGAGTGCTGCTGTCGCGGCCCCCGGAGCGGGATCAGCATTGCTCGTCCAGTTGTTGCAGGTGTAGTCGAGGTCAGGCGGATACGCCCGCCCATCGAGCTGGGAACCAGTCAGCATCTCGTGCCGGTTCGTATAAGGCGTGGTCTTCGAGTACTCCCATTCACTGTCGCGCGGCACCTGATAGTCGTTGAGACCAGGCACGATCTGACCCTTCTCCGTCAGACCAGTTCTCTTAGTGAGGTTGTTGCCGAGCCGCGCCAGCTCGAGCGTGTCGCCGTGAAGGTGGGCTAGATTGCGCGCGATCATCACGCCGTCGAAGTTGTACCAGGGACCGGCACCAATCCGGTCGCGGGCGTTCACCGCCGGCTGACCCGGACGCGCCTGCGTGCTGAGATAGGCACGCCAGGTCTTGTTGCCGGCACCCACAGCCTGCGCGAGCTTCTGACACTGTGCGTCGGCACCCGCCAGCCCGCCAAGGTTACCGCCATTCCCGATAGGCTCGCTGGTCACGAAGAACGTCATCGGCGTGCCGCCCGGCATGTTGTGCTGGGCAACGGTCACGGAGGTCGCCGCGCCCGACAACGCCAGCACAGCGGCCAAAACCAGTTCTCTTCTCATGCGTCACTCCATGAAGATCCGGCGGAGCACATTGATCGGTGACTGCCGGTGAGGGGAGAGTCTACTGCGACGACGAGGCTTTAGTCTCTAGTCTCTGGTCTTTAGTCTTTAGTGACTGGCTTGGCGTTCAATCCCAGACTAGAGACCAACTAGAGACTAAAGACTAAGGACTAAAGACCTTCTCCTGCCCGGCCCCCTGTCGTCCGGGCAGTAGCAACGACACGCACGCCGCAACGACCAGCGCGCCGGCGTAGACGAAGATCGGGCGCTGATGCGAGGCAGCACTCGACGTGTTGCGCAGGAGCGCCCCGAGAAGTGTGACTCCGACGACGCCACCGAGATAACGCAGCGTGGAGACCACACCACCGGCCATCCCCGACTGCCCGGGCGCGACGGCGCTCATCGACGCGGCCTGAGCAGGTGGGGACGTCAACCCCACTCCCGTACCCAGGAGAATCATTCCAGGCAGGACGTCCAACGGCACCTGCACGGCCTCGAGGTCGGCGAACCACCACAGGCCTGCCAGCGCGATGAGCGATCCAGCGAGAGCCTGCACCCGTGCGCCCAGGCGCTCACTGAGCCGTCCCCCCACCATCGAGCCGAGAATCATCGCCGCCGTCAATCCCAGCAGCGTCTGACCCATCGTCCGCGCACCAAGGTGCCGAACCTGGTCGAAGAAGACCGGCAACTGGAACAGCAACGGATACATCGCCATGTTCTGAAGCCCGATGATGGTCCCCCCACCGACGAACGTGCGCTGTCTGAACAACGAGAAGTCCACGACCGGCGACGCGACACGCCGCTCCCAGAACGGAAACGCCACGAGCAGCACGGCGCCGACGCCGCCAAGCCACACAGCCTCGCTCCCTGACATCCGCAGCGCAACGACCACCAGCGTCAGACCCGCCGTCAGCAGCGCACTACCGGGCCAGTCCAGCGATGCGTGGACATCAGCCCGACGCGAATACAACCTGCGCGACCTCAATACCAGCAGGAGTGACACCGCGATGACGGGCAGGTTGGCAGCGAACACGGCACGCCACCCGAATCGTTCGGTAAGCTCACCACCAACAAGCGGGCCCGTCGCCGCGGCCAGTCCCATGCACGCACCAAAGAGGCCGAACACTCGCGCGCGACGATCCGCTGCGGTCTGATTCCGCAAAATCGCCATCGTCGCGGGGACGGTCGCCGCGCCACCAGCGGCCATGAGGATCCGTGCGACGCCAAGCAGATGCACCTCACCAGCGAGCGTTCCCAGGATGCCACCCGACGCAACCAGCGTCAGACCAAGGACCAACGCGCGCCCGTGTCCGATCAGGTCACCGACTTTGCCACCGGGGCTCTGAAGCGCGATGCTCGCGATGAGATAACTCGAGACGAGCCACTGCGTGAGCACCGCTGCGTCGGCGCCAATGTCGCGGCCAATGCTCGGCAGCGCCACGGCAATCATGGTGCTGCCCAGCGGCGCCAGCGACGCCGCGATCATCATGCCTGCCAGTGCGAAGGGCGGAAGTCCTTCTTCTGCGCGATGAGACGCGGTGGTCACCGGTTGCGTGTCATGGCTCGACACTGAAGCAGGTACAGCGTCCCGCCGGAGAACGCCCATTCGATGTCGAGACCCTTGCCGAAGAATGTTTCGCAGCGCACAGCGAGGTCATGCAGTGCAGCCAGCATGCCGTCGTCCAGGCAGAGTGCCTCAACCAGATCGTCCGCGACGGGCTCTTCAAAGGTCCCGCCTTCCGGATCGCTTCGCAAAGCCAGGTCCTTCTCACCAGCGGTACGCCGAAGGACCTGTCCTTCCCCATCCAGCGCGTAGTTGTCGGGAACCACGAGGCCGGCGACGACCGCTTCGCCGAGGCCCCACGAGGCCTCGATGACGCGTTCATCCGCTCCGTTGAGTGGGTTTTTCGTGAACATGACCCCAGCGCAGTCCGGCTCGATCATGCGCTGGACAACCACGCCGACGCGCGGGGCTTCGCTCATGCCGATGGTGCGGCGGTACGCGAGCGCCGACTCCGTGAAGGCCGACTCACGAACCTTGAGCACGGCCTCAATGACCTGGTCCTCGAGGCGCACGTTGAGAATCGTCACGTGCTGGCCGGCAAAGCTTGCGTTCTCGGAATCCTCGCCGATGGCCGACGATCGCACGGCACACGGACCTGCCTGTCGTGTGAATGCCTCACGCACACCAGCCGATACCAGCGCGTCGCCCTGGAAGACGGCGTCAACCTGCGTCGCACCAAGCGCGAAACCCGGCGGCACTGGCAGGCCAGCACGCAGCGAGCGCGCGAGGGATGCGGCTTTGCCGCCAAGTTCGGCGGCGTCGAGTGCATCGACGAGGGCTAAGGGCTTCAACGAGGTCTCTTACGCCAGCTCGACGACGCCTTTGTCGCCATCAACGCGCACGCGAACACCGTCGGCGAACGTGGACGTCGCTTCACGCGTCCCGACAACCGCCGGTATGCCGTACTCGCGAGCGACGATGGCGGCGTGCGAGAGCTGTCCGCCACGGTCTGTAACGATGGCGCCCAGGAGAGGGAGGACAACGTTGAATGATGGGCCCGTATTTCGCGTAATGAGCACGTCGCCTTGCTGGAGTCGATTGAAGTCCTGCGGGCCGTTGACGATCCTCGCCGGTCCCTCGTAGACACCCGGGTGCACGGGAAGCCCGGCAACACTTTTCGGCGCAGCTTTCTTCGTCGAGACGTTGAAGATCTCGCGGATCACCGTATCCACTGCTCGCGCGCTCGGTTGGGCTTTCTTCGGGAGCCACTCCACCGGCGGCGGGGCCTTGGGCTCAGGTCCGAGGAACATCGGAGCATCCGCCACCGTTTTTGTCTCGCGCCAGGTCTGGCGCCGGCGCAACTCCTCCACGCTCGGTCCCTTCCCGCTGCTCAGCAGGCTGACAATCTCGTCGTGGTTGGCACTGATCGCGAGCGCGGCATCCGGAAGGACTCCGTTCTCTGCCAGCCGACGGCCGGCTTCGAGAATCGCGCGTCTCGCCAGGCCGAAGCCCCAGGCGTCGTTGTACATCCCGCGCTCGTCACGAAGTCGATGAATGAAGCGTGCTTCTTCAAGGAGCTCGTCGAACTCCGCCCGGTTGACGGCAGGGACCTTTGCTCGCAACGCGTCGCGCCGTTCGGTAAAGTCCTTCTGCCGATTGGATGAGTCCGTCGCGCCGAAGATCGCGCCGACGAGCATCTCCGGCAATTCGCGCGCGTACTTGTCGGCGATGTCGTAGCCCGAGACGACGCGATACGACACCTCGTCCAGATAGGCCTGCATGGCATCGCCAACGCCGTCGGTCGATCGAAGGTCATGCAGCACCTGCTGCGCCGCGCGCCCTCGGACACTCGACGCCGTGATACCCGCTTCGGCAAGCGCGACCCTCAGCTGTTCGAGAGGTGAGGCCCCGACGCCACGCGAGATCGGCGCTGCCCCCTTGAGCACACCGAGCACCTCACCCGACGGCAGGTCGGTCCATCGCAGTACCTCTGCCATGAAGTGACCGACGGGAAGACAGCACGTGATGGTGAACATGTGGTGCCGGTAAGCCATCTCGGCCACATTGTTCTTCGTGTCCTCGAGGTAGGCACGAAACTCCGCGTCGCCCAGAGTGGAGACGGCCGTGTTCTGGAGGCGCCTGTTCCTCGCAATCGAATCCGGTTTGATCTCCTCGTCCCACCTGCGGAGGTCGTCGCGCCAGAGCTTCCGCGCGAACGCGTCGGGTGCGATGGCCACGCGCCGGCGGATCTCCGGATGCAGTCGCGTGAGCACCATGAAGATCAGGCGCGGCGGCGGACCCGAGGCGCCCTCCGGGGCTCCGACCGCCGCCAGTTTCATGTAGCAGAAGTCGTTGACGAATCGCATCCGGATCGTGTCCAGCAGGAGACCGTAGCGTTTCGTTCCTTCGCCAAAGCCACGCGCCATCGGTTCGGCGGCCAGCTCGGCTATGTACCGCGTCGCCGGCCGTCCGAAATGCGTCTGCTCCAGTTCCCATGAGCCCGGGCCTGGCGCCTTGAATTCAATTTGCTGTGCCAAGGGATCTCCGTTGGAACGTAAAGCGCCTTTTTATCATGGACACTTCGCAGAGGCACGAGCGGCGGTAAGCGAACCAGACACTCGCGACGTAAACTGACAGGATGCCCGGGCGCCCAGCCCTTCTTGGAATGTTTGTGCTCCAGATACGTGCCCGCGCGTGGAAGCTCCAAATCATCACAGCCCTCGCGGCTGTTCTGATTGTCACGGTACCGGCGCCGGCGGAGTCTCAATCCACACCAGGCCGACCCACCGTCGAAGTCGTGCGGATGGGCGAGACCGATCGCATCACCCTTGATGGCCGACTCGACGAGCTGGTCTGGGCGCGCGCGGTTCCCGCCACCAACTTCATGCAGGTCGATCCGGACAACGGTCAGCCTGCGACCGAGCAGACGGAAGTGCGAATCGCCATCAGTGCCAACGCGTTGTATCTGGGCGTCACGTGCTTCGACTCAGATCCCTCGCGGATCTCGGCATTTCAACGACGACGAGATGAGTTCCTGGGATCCGACGACAAGTTCCGCTGGGCCATCGACACGTTCCTGGACGCCCGCACCGGCTATTTCTTCGAGATGAATCCGCAGGGCTCGATGGCTGACGCGTTGATTGGATCGGCGGGCCAGAACCGGGCCTGGGACGGCATCTGGAACGGGCGCGTCGGACACACCGACAAGGGCTGGACCCTCGAAGTCGAGATTCCGTTTCGGACGATGAACTTCGATCCCAATAGTGATACCTGGGGAATCAACTTCGACCGGACGGTCATCCGCAAGAACGAAACGAGCATCTGGACCGGATGGGCGCGCAACCAGGGCCTGCAGCGCATGACGAACGCGGGCCGGGTCACCGGTATCCGTGACGTCACCCAGGGCCACGGCCTCGACATCAAGCCCTACGGCCTGCTGGTGTCCGAATCGTTTCCCGGTCGCAACCGGCCGGACATCCATACGGACCGTGAAGCCGGCATCGACTTCTTCTACAACCCGACGCCGGGCATTCGCGCCAATCTCACGCTCAACACCGATTTTGCCCAGACGGAAGTCGATCAGCGCCAGGTGAACCTCACCCGGTTCTCCTTGTTCTTTCCCGAGCGCCGCGATTTCTTTCTCGACGGCGCCAACTTCTTCGACTTCCAGGCCGGCACCGGTTTGCAGCAGAACAACGCCGGACCGGATCAGGTAATTCCGTTCTTCAGCAGACGCATCGGGCTCAGCGACTCTGGCACGCCTCAGAAGATTGATTTCGGCACCAAGGTCACTGGTCAGATGGGTGCGCAGGACGTGGGGCTGTTGCACGTGCGCACGGGTGAAGACGACGAGGCGGGCATTGCGGGTGACGACTTCACGGTCCTGAGGCTCAAGCGCCGGATGCTGCGGCAGTCGTTCATCGGCGCGCTCTATACCCGCCGCGCCGCGCGCGTCGATGGCGCCGATGCAAGCCAGACCATCGGCATCGACATGAACCTCTCGACCTCAACGTTCCGCGGCTCGCAGAATCTCGGGCTGTCACTCTGGGCGCTCAGAGCTGAGAGGCCGACGACCTCGAGCCACAACGGCGCGTACGGGCTCTTTCTCAACTATCCGAACGACCGGTGGAATGGCCGTTTGACAGCGCGCGAGGTACAGCGCGACTTCGTTCCTGACGTCGGTTTCGTCACTCGTCGAGGTTTCCGTCGCGTCAGCCCCGCTCTGACATTTGCGCCACGACCCGATGGTCACCCCTACATCCGGCGATTCGAGTTCGGCACCGAACTCGACGTGACCGCCGACCTCGACAACACGCTGCTCGAACGGGCACTCCAACTGACGGTCTTCAACGTGCAGTTCCATTCTGGCGACAACTTCGAGGTCCAGGTGACGCCGTCGTACGAACGTCTGGATGCGCCTTTCAGGATCAGCCCTGGCATCACGCTGCCCCTCGGCGCCGAATACAACTTCACGCGGGTCCGCTTCAACGGCAGCACCACGAACAGGCGCATGCTCGCGGTCAACGGCAATGTGGAATCCGGCGGGTTCTACTCGGGAACCCGGCGTGTCGCGGGGCTCGGCTTTTCCGCACGACTGAGGCCGGGCTATCTCGTCTCCTTGAACGGCGAATGGAATCGCGTCGAGCTGGACGAAGGCTCGTTCACCACGCGCCTGTATCGACTCGTCACCGAAGCGCAGTTCAACCCGCGGGTGGCCCTCGTCAACAAC
>JABFSA010000126.1 GCA_013140775.1 Acidobacteriota bacterium
CTAGAGCGTTTTCATAACTTCGTAGCGACTCGATAGCCGCAGTGGCGGACGAAGTTGGCGCATTCTTGCGGCGTGACCAGCCCGACCGCGGTCGCGACGAGGGCCACGACCTGGTCGAAGTTGCGCGGCCGTGCGGCGCGGAGGAACGCTTTCAGTTTCGCAAACGCCAGCTCGATGGGATTGAAATCGGGACTGTACGGCGGGCTGCTTGTGCACCACCAGATTGTCGAGCATCACGACGTCCCCGGGCTGGAGCGCCGGGATCAGGACTTGCTCGACGTAGGCGAGAAACGACGCATTGTCGATCGGGCCCTCGAACACCGCGGGCGCGCGCAGGCCCTCGACCCCTACCGCGGCGATAACCGTGTGCGTCTGCCAGTGGCGACACGGCGTGTAATCCCGGAGCCGGAGCCCGCGCAGACACCGACCGTAGCGGCGCAGCAGATCCGTGGTCACGCCGGTTTCGTCGACAAACACATACCGGCGGGCATCGCGGAGGGGCAGGGCGTCCTGCCAGCGCCGGCGCGCGGCCGCGACGTCAGGACGGGGTTGCTCGTCGGCGTGTACCGTTTTTTTTAACGGTCACGCCCGCCCGATCGATCGCCCGCCAGAGGGTACTCAGCGCGACCGTGGTCGGTAGCGCCTCGCGCAACTCCACCAACGTGGCATCCGGCCGCGCCAGGATCAAGGCGACCAACCGCGCTTCTTGCTGGCCGGACAAGGCCCGCGTGCGGAACTTCGTTTGCGGCCGGGGCGCGATGGAACCGGTTTCGCGCCGCCGCTGCACCAGCCGATGCACCCAGGCGCGACTCACCTCGTATTTGGCCGCGACGCTCTCTGCGTCCATCCCGCCGTCCCACGCTCGCAACACCCGTCGCCGCAAATCCAAGGAATACGCCGCCATGATCTCCTCCCGCAGGAGAAGTACCATGACCGAGTACTACGTACAAGTAGAAAACGCTCTAGCCTCTTTCGGAACGCTGCAGCGGCCGGGAGCCCGCGCGCTGCGCTGAGCCTAGCGAATGCGTGGCTAGCTCGTGAATCCGCAGTGGATTGGGGCGAACTCAGGCCCGTATTGCAGCGAGCGATGGACGCGGGAGTCATCGAGGCCTCTGCCTATATGGCGATTGGGATGCTCCGACACAATCATGCCGTCAACGCCAGAAAATGCTGGGACAGATTCTTTCGACAGTTCTCGATCCTGCCTGATAGCACGAGAGCGTCGTGGGGTTTCCGCTACTGCCTGTTCATGCCCCTGGAATCTGTGACAGCCGAGGACCGAGATGCGCTGCGAACGGATCGAGACGCAATCCTCTCGCTCTTCGTTGATCGTCAGCTCAGAGCAAAGGCCCAGGTAGCGTTATCAGAGTGGCCGGACCTTCCCAAGCGACGCGGACGCGTTACCCATATCGACACCGACGGTAGCATCATGATTCGGTACGACTCTGCGCTCGAGGCCGTCGATCCGGGTCGAGTTCTGGCCACAGTGAAAGTAGGCCAAGAAGTCGAGTTCGTGGTGGACCCGGATACTGGCCGAATCGGGGCAGTAAGGCCGCCGCGCTGACCAACCAAGAACGACTGTGCCACAAATTGTGCCCAGTCTTGGTGATAGGTGGTCACAAATGGTGGTGCCCGCGGTGGGCCTGAATCGTTGTTGTTGTGCCCTGAAGATCGCTCTGTGTCAAATGGTCGCAACCGGTGCGCCCGCCGCTTCCGCAACTACGAACCAGGAGGTCGCACGTTCGAGTCGTGCAGGGCGCACCAATCTTTACAACAACTTACGAAAGCGATGGTCAGGAAGACCGTCGCGCTGGCGTCGAGCGCCTCGCGCCGTACGTCGGATCCGATGTGCCCGTATCGCTTTGCCATCTTCGCGGTAGTGCTCCCACTCCAACCCATGATGGAGACCACAATCGAGAGAGACGGGGTCCATGGTCTTGGCGTGTGTCCTGTCCCCGGCAAACCCGTAGTGTTCCCAGGGAAACTCGAAGTGCTCCGGCTTTCGTCCAGGAAAGTTGGTTGCCCACGTCTGTAGCGCCACCCGCGCCCGCTCGTTAAGGGGAATCACCCGTCCCGTTCCGGCAGCTGTTGCCACCGGAGCCCCTGGATTCCGCCGCGTCGCATCCCAGCATGTCAGGGCAAGGGTGACGATCAGTAACAACGTCCGCGACCGCAGCGTTCGGTTAGTAAAGTTTGATGTTTCGCGACAAGCCCCCTGTCACGGTTCGGCCTCCCAATGAAAGCTCACCTGCAGCTTCGCAGACGCGACCTGGTTATCAAAATCGGACGTGATACGTCAGGTCGATGGTTCGCGGTGCTCCGAGCTGAACCTGATTGGCGCTGCCGCCGGTCCAACTCGCGTACAGCGTGTCAGTGAGGTTTCTGGCGCGCAGGGTGATGTCACCTGAACGGGTTCGCCAGGTCGCCTGAGCGTCGAGTACCGTGAAGTCCGACACTCGCGTCGTATTCGCGGTATTTGCAAAGATACGCCCTTGATAACGGAGGCCGCCAGCCACGGTCAGCGGCAGCGCCGACAGATCGTACGCGGTCCAGAAGCCCACCAGGCGTTCCGGGGCATTCGGAGGCACGTTGCCAGCTCGGCTGACGCCGCCGGCTTCCAGCAGGTTGACAAAGCGAGCGTCCATGAAGGTGGCGTTCGCATCGAGCCGCCAGCGTGGAGTGAGGTTCGCCGCCGCGGTGAGCTCCACACCTGTGGATTTCTGTGTCCCGCCCTGAACCGTGAGATTGAAGTTGATCGGATCTCGCGTGAGGATGTCGTCCTGGGTAATGGTGAAGATCGACGCGGTCGTTTCGACGCGACCGCCGGCGAGCGTGCTCTTCACACCGCCTTCCCACGAATCGCCGGTGGTGAGCTTGAAGTTCAGGTTCGTCTGGGAAATGACCAACACCGTCGCTACCGGCGCAACCGCGTACGTATATTGCCCGAACAACTGAGTCTGCGCCGCGGCATCGAACACGACACCGGTGCGCCAGGATGTCGGTCCGAATTTACGGGTAAACGCGGTTCGGGTTCCGGCGTTGAGGTCGGTGATCACGCGATCCACAGTGAGCCAGTCGTGCCGCACGCCCGCAACCGCTGTTATGCGAGGGGCTACCGAAATGGCGTCTTCCATAAAGACGGCACCCAAGCTCAATTCGGTGTCAAAGTTCGTCCGGTTACCGGCTCCCGGGAAGTTTGCGGCCGTGTCCTCGGGAAAAAGGCCGCGAACAGGGTTGAACGGATCCACCGCGGTCGTCGTGCCGAACCTGCGAGGGTTGAAAAACGTGTTGCGGTTGGCTTCGGCCCCGGCCATGAAGCGGTTCCGCCGGTTGCCGAAACGCGTATCAGAGGCGAGCGTGGTGCGATTCCCGTAGAACTGATGATCGAAATCGATCAAGACAGTTGAACGCGAGATCGACGCTGGCGCCACAAATCCGTACCCCTCCAAATTTCGCCATCGACGAGTGGTGTCGTACGTATACCCCTCAGTGTTCAATCTCCATCCAGGCGACAACTGCCATTCGAGCTTCCCTCGAACCCAGGTGGTCTCAGAGTCCATTACGCCATCGGTGACGTTGAAATTCGTCTTGCGCAACGCCCTGTCGAGAACGAGGTCTCGACTGTCACTGACGACATCAGTAGGCTCCCGCGCCAGCGAGCGCGCGATCAAGGGGGTCCCCCAGTACTCGGTGTCGTAATCGTCCCGGAAGTGTTCGGCGGAGACCGCAACGGTCAAGGTGGGCTTCAGTCGCACATCGACGCCTCCCGACATGGCCAGGGTGCGAAACTGATTCGAGTTGTTACCGTCGGTCGTGCTTCCGACGAAGTCCGCACGGTAGGCGGCGCGGGAGCCGAGCGGCCCTGTGGCTTCAGCCGCGAGACGGCCGCTATTGAGCGATCCGTAGGAGACCAAGAGCCCGCCGCGTCGTCGAGTGAAATCTGCCCGCTTGGATATGAAATTCACGGACCCCGCAAGCGCCCCTTCGCCGTACAACACAGAAGACGGCCCTTTGAGCACCTCGATGCGATCAAAGCTCCAGCTATCTTGGTTGCGGCCGACCATCGTGGAGGTCGTCAGCCGCGTGCCATCGTAAAGCACGGATACAGCGCCCCCGGTGAATCCACGAATCGCCATCGTGAGCGGAGATCCGCCGGTATGGGTGGACGCGACGCCGGGCATGCGATCGAGCGCGTCGATGACCGTCTTCAGCCCGCGAGCTTGGGTTTCCGCAAAGGTGATGATGTTGATGATCGCGGGAATCTCGCGATTCGTCAGGCCGAGCCGACTCCCCGCCTCAGTCGACGTATCAAGCTGAGGCTGTGGTCCCACACCCGAGACGGTGATGGATTCGGCAGCGATGACGCTGTCAAGCCTGAGATCGGCTGTCGCCGCACCGGACACTAGCTCAAGGGGCATCACGACCGGTGCAAATCCGCTCAACTCGGCGCGAACCGTATAGCGGCCTGGCGGCAGATTCTCTACTCGAAAGCGACCCACCGCATCGGTGACAGCCGTGCCGCTGGCGGCGCCAGTCACATCAACACGCGCACCTTGCACTTCAGCGCCCGTCGCGTCTCGAACAACGCCCTCGATGACCCCTCGTTCCTGGGCATTCGCAAGGGCAGGCGCAAGAATTACGGCAGCGATCAGCCACACCGCGACGCGGGCGATTAGCGAAGCTCTAACTTGGCAAGGTGTACCGGAAGCATTCAGCATTCAACTACCTTTTCGAGGATTGGAGGAGCATTGCGGGACACCCCTCACGGCACCACAGGACGCCGTATTTTCGTGCGGGCAGCGAAGGCGGACAACTGAAGAGTTTCTGAAGCTTTCGTCAGAATTGCTGGCGTTGGCGGAGCGTTCGATATGATTCGCACTCTGCTGAATCCATTGGAGCGCCGGTGTTAGAAGCGAAGAACCTCACCAAGCGATTCGGGGCCACGGCTGCGCTCGACTCGATCAATCTGCGTGTCGATCCGGGTGAGATGTACTGCCTGCTCGGCGCAAACGGCGCGGGCAAAACGACCCTGATCAACGTGTTTCTGAATTTCCTTGTGCCGGATGGTGGCGAGGCGCGGATCAACGGACTCGACGTCACTCGGCACGGCATCGAAACGAAGCGTCTGGTCGCCTACATTCCGGAACAGGTGATGCTCTACGGTGTGCTCACCGGCCTCGAGAATCTCAGTTATTTCGCCGAGTTGGCGACTGGCCGCAAGAGTCCCGACGACGAACTGGTGGCTTTACTCTCCGACGTCGGTCTGGACCGCACGGCCAGTTCCCGTCGCGTATCGACCTACTCAAAAGGAATGCGCCAAAAGGTTGGCATCGCGATCGCCATGGCGAAGAAGGCGCGCGCGCTGCTGCTCGATGAGCCGACGTCCGGCCTCGATCCGAAAGCGGCGAGCGAATTCTCGGATCTCCTGCGCCGCGCCCGCGAGGACGGGGTCGCGATCCTCACGACGACGCACGATCTGTTTCACGCCAAGCAGACGGGCACGCACATTGGCATCATGAAGCGCGGCAGCCTGGTCGCCAACTTCAGCAGCGAAACGTTGAGCCATACCGATCTCGAAGCGCTGTATCTGCAACACATGCAGGCGTGACCATGGTGACAACGATCGCCAGGAAAGACCTCCAACTGCTCTTTCGCGACGGCCGACTCCCCTGGGCCGGCGGCGTCGTGCTCGTCCTGCTTGCGACGGCGTTGCTGGTCGGATGGGAACGCCGCGCCGAGATCAGTACGGAACGCGCTGCTGCCCAATTGCTCGACTATGACGATTGGGTGGCGCAGCCGGAGCGGCATCCGCACAACGCCGCGCATCAGGGCATGCACGTGTTCAAGCCAGATCCGGCGTTGTCGGTCCTCGATCCCGGTATCGATCCCTACGTCGGATCGACGATCTGGCTCCGCGCGCATCTCCAGAGCGAGCTGACGTTCATGCCGGCGCAGGATGCCACAGGCCTGCAACGGTTCGGCGAGTTGTCCCCGGCCTGGGTGCTGCAAATCCTCGGACCTCTCCTCGTCATCGTCCTGGGGTTCGATGCGTTCTCATCGGAACGCGAGCTTGGAACGCTGCGACAAACGCTCAGCCTCGGAATCACATCGCGGCAGTTGTTTCTGGGTAAGGCGCTGGGACAGGCCATGGCGGTCGGTGTCCTGCTCGGGCCGGCGGCGGTGATCGCTGCGCTGGCAACTTTCGCTGGAAGCGGCGCGGCTATAGGAGACATTGCGGCACGGCTCGGATGGCTGTTCCTCGGATACTCGCTCTACGTGGCCGCTGCCGTGTTCATCGTGCTTGCAGTCTCCGCGATCGTGCGATCGTCCCGGCTCGCACTGGTAGCGTTGCTCGGTATCTGGATTGCGACGACGCTGCTGGCACCACGGGCCGCGTCGGATCTCTCCAGGGTGTGGTACCCGAGTCCCACACGGCTGGCGTTCAACGCCGCCCTCGGGGCCGATATGGGTCACGTCGCCGAAGAGGTGTGGCAAGAAAACTTCGGTCTTTCGACGCAGTGGAGTCCAGAGCTACCTCTCGACAAGTGGGGACTGGCGCTCCAGGTTGACGACCATGCCGGCTACGGTGTGATGGACCGCCACTTTGCCGAATTGTGGGACACCTTCGCTGCACAGCAGCGCGCCCAGGAGTGGCTTGGACTCGTCGCGCCAGTGCTCGCCGTGCGCGCGTTCTCGATGGGCGTTGCCGCCACCGATTTTTCACACTACCGCGACTTCTCACTCGCGGCGGAACGGCATCGGCGCGTACTCCAGGATGTCGTGAGCGCCGATCTCGTCAAGAATGCTGACCCGCGGGGCACGGGCCATTTCGACTACCGGGCAGGCACAGACCTGTGGCAACACGTGCCCCCGTTCCAGTACACGCCGCCTTCCGTCGCCTGGGCGGTAGGCCACACCATGCGTAGCTTCGGCGTACTGCTCGCCACTCTGCTGGCGTCGCTGGCTGCCGCGTTGTTTGCGGTCAGCGCGCGCCGGGCAGCATAAGGTCGCTCGAGAATATGCTGCGCACGCTGTTGCTCGTCGCCCGTCAAGAAGCCCGACTGCTGCTGGCGGATCGAACGTTGTGGATCATCTCAGCGCTGTTTGTCGCGATCGTCGGGTATGGTCTGTTCAACGGAGTGAAGCAGGCCGCACTGAAGGAGACGGCGCTCGCGAGCGTGCTCCAGGCGCAGATGCGTGGCGAACAAACGAGGCGCGCACTGCTTGGCCGGATTCTGCACGAAGGTGCGCTGCCCGATCCGTTCGCAAACCCCGCTGATCCCTCGGTCATGGGCGGCGGCTACGGGGGACGCTACGCTTACATGCCGATCTCGCCGCTGGCGCCGCTCGCCTTCGGTCAGTCCGACATCCGGCCCGACTATTACAAGGTCACGAACCGCAGCAAGATCAATTTCCTCTACGACACGGAAATCGAAAACCCCTGGAACCTGCTCAGCGGGCATTTCGACCTGTCGTTCGTCATCGTGTATCTGTTTCCACTGCTGATCTTCGCGCTCAGTTACAACTTTCTCTCGGCCGAGCGCGAGCACGGCACGTTGAAGATGCTGCTTTCGCAGGGGATTGCGTTGCCGCACCTCGTCGCTGGCAAAATCGCCGTGCGAGCCGCGGTGCTGCTGGCATGGGCAGTGATAGTACCGCTGGTTGCCGTGACGATCCTGCGGCCCGAGGCACGATCCGCAGAGTACCTCGGGCCACTTGCGTCGTGGTGCGCGTTCGTCGTTGCTTACGCCGCCATCTGGTTCGCGCTGGCGTTCACCGTGAACGCATTGGGCCGTTCGTCCGCGACCAACGCACTGATTCTGATCGGCGCATGGATTGTCTGCGTATTGATCCTGCCTGTCGTGCTGAACGTTGTGGTCTCAGTGGCCAGCCCCGTGCCGTCGCGTACTGAACTCGCCACGCGCACGCGTCTCGTCACCGGCGAGGCGCTTACGCGCTACGCAACGCTGCTCAGCACGGACTATCAGTACGTGGACAACCCAGAACTGTCGCGGCCGCAGAATGGACGCATCGCCATAGCCGGCCGCATGCGCGGCTCCTACCTGATGGAGCGCGATGTCGACGAGCAGCTCGAGGGGCTGCTCGATGCGTTCAATCGCCAACTCGCCGGTCAACAGCAATTGATCTCTCGATACGGTGCTATTTCACCCGCGATCGTCGCATACGAAGGTCTCACAGCCGTGGCCGGAACCGGGGTGCGCCGGCATCTGCAGTTCCAGAGACAGATCGACGAATTCCATCGACGCTGGTGCACATTTTTCGATCCGAAGATCCAGGAAGGGATTGCCATCTCCGAGGCCGACCTAGACAGCATGCCCGCGTTTGTCTCGAACGAGGAGGATCGCAGTGTGATGAGGACCAGCGTGGTGACGGGTCTCCTACAGCTACTTGTCCCGGCTATTGCGCTTGCACTGTTCGGCGGCTGGCGGCTGCGGCGGTACTCCGTAGTCTGAATGTCGAGCGACGTTGATCTCACGTTCCAAGCAACGTAAATCAATGACGATTCGCAAACGACTCGAGTGGAAGACGCTGCTCACCTACGTCCATCGGTGGATGGGCATCCTTGCGGGCGTCTTCTTCGTTGTCTGGTTTGTCTCCGGCATCGCCATGATGTACGTCCGGCTGCCGGTGTTATCGGTTGACGAGCGCCTCGGGCATGTCCCGCCCCTCGATTTGTCAACCGCACGAGTGTCGCCCGCCGAGGCCGCGAAGGCGCATGCGCTCACAGCCGATGACCTGCGCATCGAGATGTACTACGACAGTCGGCCGATTTACCGATTTGGACGCGTGAAGGTGTACGCCGACACCGGTGAGCGCGTGCCGCAGGTGAGCCAGGCTCAAGCCCTCGAAATGATCCGAAGGTGGGTTCCCCCCGCGTACGCAGGTACTGTCGCATATGACACCTATCTGCTCGACTCGGATCTCTGGACGTTGTACCGCGAGCAACGTTCGACCATGCCCGTCCACCGCATTACCGTCGGCGATCCCGCCCGAACCGTGTACTACGTTTCAGAAACGATGGGCGAGCCGGTGATGAAGACGGACTGGCTTTCCCGGTCCCTTGGATTCATCAGCGGGGTGCTGCACTTCATCTACATTCCGGCATTTCGTCGTCAGGACGCGCTGTGGCGATGGGTCGTCGCATGGGGATCAATTGCGGGCGCTGTCATGTCCTTGCTCGGCCTCGTCGTTGGCATCGTGCGCCTCCGAATCAAGCAGCGTCAACCGCGCTCGGGCACATCCTATTCGCCGTACTCCGGCTGGATGAAGTGGCATCACTACGCGGGTCTGATCGTCGGCGTGTTTTCCATCACGTGGGCCTTCAGCGGCGCGATGTCGCTGGGACGTCCATTCCCGTCGATGCGTAACCAGCCACCGACGACCGCGCAGCAGATGGCCATCCCTGGAACCCCCCTGGACATGGACGCGCTCACGATGCCTCGCCTTCGCACTGCATTAGGCGTCTTTCAAGAGTCGTTCGCGCCGAAGGTTCTTCAGGTGCACCAGTTCCGGGGGGAGCCCTACCTGATCGCGTCAGCTCCGCCGGCGCCATGGTCGTACGACAAGGAGATCGGTGCACAGGAACGGCGATACCAGCCGGCCGCACCTCACCGGATCGTTTCGGCGGTTGCACCCGAGCGCGGGGCATTCGCTCGGTTCGAGGATGAACGGATGTGGGAGGTCGCAAAGGCAGCTATGCCTGAGGCGCCCGCGCAGGACGCCGAGTGGCTGCAGGACTACGACTCGTACTACTACGACAGGAATCGTGCACTTCCTCTCCCGGTTTTACGCGTTCGCTACTCGGACGCGGCACGAACGTGGCTGTATCTGGATCCCAGCCTCGGCACGATGACGAAGCAGGATAGTGGCGGCCGATGGAACAGGTGGCTGTACCACGGGCTCCATAGCCTGGACTTTCCGTGGTTCCGTTTTCAACGGCCACTCTGGGATGTCGTCGTCATCCTTCTGAGCATCGGCGGAACCGTGTTGAGTGCTACGACGTTGGTGCCGGCGTGGCGGCGTCTCGCGCGCCATGCCCGGCAGGCCAAACTTGCTCGGGATCGACCACGCGAAGGTCACGTATCGGTATCGAGGACGGAATCTTAGAATGACTGACGCCGCAGGCGTGTCGCGACAAGATGCTTGGGATTTCACATCGGAAGGTGGTTTGCCACTGCACCCCTCAGCTACGGCGCTTCGCGCCTGCGGCGCAGAGCGACCGGGATCCAGCCACCCGGTCCTCGCTCACGCTCGGACCGGGCGGGGTTGAGTCGCTGTGCCACCCACGGTCACACCGCCATTTCGACCGGGTCTGTGTCCCAATGGCATGCCGGATCGTCACTAGATTCTTCGGCTTCCAACGTTCGTTCACGCGAAAGAGCGGCCGACACCACAGCGTTGAAGATGGCACGGGTACCGCAGAAGAGGTGTACATGGCAACGGAATACCTGACAGCGAGGGGCAGAGCCGCGCTCCTGGTCGCCTTGTGCCTTGCGTCGGCGGCGAGCGCATGTGGAGGGGCGGCGCGTTCCACGCCGAGAGTGGCTCCGGTCGCAAGCACCGCCAGGCAATCGGAATCCTGCCAGCCGGGGGTGGCCGCCTTCGATCGGCGCGAATTCTCCGCCGCCGCTGCAGCCTTCGACCAGTGCATCAGCGCCAACCCGGCCGATGCCTACACCTACTACCGGGCCGGTCTGGCCTATTACGAAATCAACCGGGCAGATCTCATGGTCACCAGGTTCGAGTCCTTCGTACGGCTGGCCCCTGATGCGCCTGAGCGACCAGAGGTGGAATCGATCCTCAGAACCGCCCGCGCACGGCCGTAGGGCCGTCCATCGCGCGGTGCTGGACGGGCGACCAGCCGACGCTTTTCACGCGGGCCACTTGGTCAGCAGCAACCCCATCAGATCAGTCGGCGACTCGTAGCGCAGCACGCGCAGCTTCTCGATGTTCTTTGGTCGCACGTCAACTGCGTCGGACCTGCGCACCGCCAGCAGCGGCCGGCCAATGGCGTGGGCCATGCCAAGCTCGATCATCACGTTCAGATTCGCCCCTGTCAGATCGACGAGCAGCACGTGCGCTCGACACAGGTCGTCCCAGATGGCGTGCATGATCCGACCGTCCTCCGCCTCGTCGCCCCGCCGGTACACGAAGCCACGTTCCTGGCAGAACGTTCGCGCCACATCGCGTACCTCGTTCGCCCACCCGGGTCCGAAGGGCATGACATGAAAACATCGTTTCTCTGCCGGACCCGGGTACGCCGCTGGCCAGGCTGGACGTAGAAGCCGCCACGGGGGTGCCCCGAGCATGGGCAGAAGCTGCGCCGTCGCGGCCGCGAACCCAACCGGATCCCTGCTCAGCGTGACATCGAGCCAGCCCATGCCCTCGAACGTCTTGCGCTTCTCGTGACCCACGGTCAGGCTCTCGAGGAAGGCGATGCTCTCGGCGATCGACGTATGGTCTCCCCGTCGTTGGGGCACGTAGAACGCCTCATCAATCGCCTGCTGCAGCAACGCCGCGTCGTCGTCGCCGTCGAGCGTCACAGGAGACAGGTCAATATCGAACGGCAGGCGCTCGTCGCCAGAGGCCACGACAACGACCGGCTTGCCGAGCGCGAAGGCAAGACCAAGTTCGTAAGCCGCCGTGGCGAGCTCGCGCGCGCGTTTCGGAGAGGTCGTCACCAACGTGGCCATCTCACCTGCGCCCCGCAGATCGAATACGGCAACGTGACAGCTGTTCAGTTCGTCCCAACGAAGCTGCCCCCGGTTCTGCAGTCGCTTCGAGCTTTGCACCGAGAGTTGCCTCTCCGACAGCGCGACCTCGAGCTGCTGTTGGAGGTCAGCGGCTCCCGAATAGGCGACCGCATTGACGGCAGGTAAGTAGTCGAAGCTCTCCCATACGGGGCGTGCGATCAGGGCATGGCGCGTCGTGGTCAGTTCGTGATGTGCTCGCGCCGCTGTGCGCAGCACACTGGACTCGAGCTGCGTCAGGGCGTCGTCGGTGAGCCCGGCGACCTCTTGTTGGAATGTCGAGAGGTCACCCAGGATGGCCCCCATCGCCTCCGTCGTCGCCGGGCCTGGCGACTCCATCAGCTCGCGGCCAATCGCGGTCTTGATGGCGCCGGCGTATCCGTCAAGCTCCCTCAGCCGGGGACTGCCGGCGGTTGTTCGGGTTGCGGCGCCCGGGTTGGCGAGCATCGGTGCCGCGTCCGCGTACAACTGCTTGACGCGGATGACGACCTGCTCCGGCTCGATTTCTTTGCGCTCGGCAGCGAGCACCACTGCGCCGATCTTGTCGAGCAGGCGCCGGAACGCGACCGCGCGCTCCCCGCGTACCTCGCCGCTCTGCAGTTGTTGTTCGAGCAGCTGCCTCATGGCTTTGACAGAGCTGAGTGCGTCCGACTCTTCCGGGGCCGCCTGTGAGGCTGCACGGTCGGCATGCCGTTCGAGAGCCAGGCCGACAATGCCGTGGAGTGTCTCGAATCGGCGCCCCCATTCTTCCAGCTCGCGCAGTTGGCGCACCCAGTCCGGATCGTGTTGTCCGGTCCGCAACACCGCCATGTTGTAGCTCATCTGATCTTCGATGAAACGGCCGCCGGCGATGCGAGCTTCGTTGTCGCGGTGGTTCTGAATATTTACAGCGCAGTTCTGCTGCATCTGCTCGAGATTGGTGCGCAGTGCGTTCAGGCCCGTGACGTCGAGGGCGTTGAGATGGTCCGTGACGGCGGCGATGCGCGCATCGTCGTCCAGTTCGTACCAACCGGCTGTGCGTTGCAGGTCGTCGTCGAAGCTCGAGAGGGGGAGCGGCGACGGAGGCGGCGTCGATTCGGTGTGTGCGGACGACGCTGAGGGTGCGGTGGCGTTCGGGTTGACGAGCGCGGTACGGAGCGATTCGATGAAGCGCTTCGCCTCAGCGCTTCGTTCGCTGTTGGCCAACGCGGTGAGCGTGACTGCGAAACCTGCCCGCGCTGCACTCGAGAGTCCCTGCACATACTGAGTGAAGCGCGCCCGAGCGTCGTCGGGCGAGAGCTGTCGGAGCTCGTTGACGAGACGCACCTGTTGCAGGTAAGCCGTACCGGTTTCGACGAGCGTCGATCCAAGGGACTTCCAGAAGCTGTCAGCCATCGTACTGCCCCTGATGATGTCGTGTTCCGGAGCTACGTGTCGGCGAGGTTCATATTACGGCGCTGTGAGACGACCGAGTTCGGCAAACCAGTTCTGGACGACGATGACGCTGGGAGGCGCCACGTTCGCGCCCGCCTGTTTAATCATCAGGAATCGCCGACTGTCGGGTGAGACGTCATACGTGCGCCCGGCCACGGCGCCCTCACCGTTCCAGTAGGCCTCCAGCAGCTTTGCCGGCACGCTTCCGTTCCAGGTGGCGCCAGACGCGTTCACACGGACCGTCATCAGTGCACCGTCCGCCGCCAGATAGAAGAGCTCGTCGCCCTTGTGGGACCACAACGGCTTGGTGCCCCCGCTTGTTGAGACCTGCCATTGCCCGTCGGCGACGTTCGGATATGGACGCACGTAGACCTCGGACCGTCCAGAGCCGTCGGCTTCGTAAGCCAACCATCTTCCGTCAGGCGAGATCGTGCCGTTGCGCTCGTCGAACGGCGTCTGCAGGAGCGGCGCAACCGTGCGGGGGCTGAGCGTGAGGCGCATGACATCGCGTCCCGTTGTTGGCGCAATCTCCTGCAGGATGACGGCGTCTCCGCTGGGCGACACGCCGGTCGGCTGCTGGACGTTGTCGCTCAAGGTGAGTCGCTCGGCCGTTCCGACGCCATCGACGCGCTGCCAGAAGAGATTCTGGGTTCCCCCGTCGCGCTCGGAGCTGAAGACCACGCGCCGGCTGTCGGGCGTCCACAGCGGGTAGTGATCGGTGGCGGGGTCGAACGTCAGACGCGTCAGCGCGCGGCGAGCGAACTCCCACAGCCAGATGTCCTCCTCGGCGTCGGCGATCGAGACCGCGATCGCGGAGGCATCAGGAGACAGGCGCGGATGCACATAGTTACGCGCGGGTAGGCCGAGCAGCTCTTCGCGGCCCGATCGATCGACCCAGGCGAGCGTGCGCGCGGCGCTCGTCTCGCTCGAGGCGTCCACGTACACCATCGTGCCGTTGCCGGCAATCGCCAGAAGACCCGCGCCCGTCGTGGTGCTCATCACCTTTGCCGGGAGCGGCACCGTAGTCCCGCTGATCTCGAGGCGACGGAGATCGAACGGCACCGCTCGCAGCGCGCCCCCCGCGATGTACACCAGGTGACCGCTCGCCGTGTAATGTGCGTCGCTGCCACCACGGACGAGCACCTTCGTCGTGCCCGACTGGAGATCGAGCACCGCGATCTGGGCAGGGTCGAGGCCGCCCCCCGATGAGGTCACCGTGAAGAGCACGCCGCGATCGCCGGGCAGCACCTCCGGCCAGACATGATCGACCTCGCCGCGCGCATGATCAGGGCGCGTCAGGACCGTCGGCTCGCCACCGTTCGCCGACACGCGCTGGAGTCCGGTTGCCGCGTTCTGTGTCGCGAAGATGATCGTGCCGTCTTCCGCCCATGTCGCTCCGCGTGACAGCCCGTCCCCAATGGTCAGTGTCACAGGCGGCCCGCCTGTGATCGGCACTTTGCTCAGCACGAACAGTCGAAAGAATCCCACCCACTGGCCGTCGGGCGAGGTGAACACGTCGCGGGGGGCACCACCGGCCACGGCAACCGGATCGAGCTCCTCCAGTGAACGAACGAACAGCTGCGAGCCGCTGTCTCCAACGTAAACAACACGGCTGCCGTCGGGCGTGATCGCGAGATCGCGCGAGTTGCCCGTGATGGTGAGCGCCGTAGCAGCGGGCGAGGTGATCGTGG
>JABFSA010000054.1 GCA_013140775.1 Acidobacteriota bacterium
AATCACGTTCCCGAACACCGCGACCGAGATCGACACGAACGGCAGGGGGATCAGCGAATACAGCGTCAGCCAGGGATCGATTGAGATCATCACCGCCGTGGCGACGACGAACGTCAGAGCGGTCGTGGCCGCATACATCACGGCCGGCCCGATCATCATGCGGATGGCGTTGAGGTCGCTCGTGGCACGCGACATCAGGTCGCCGGTGCGGTGGCGCTGAAAGTAGGCGAGATCCAGCGTCTGGAGGTGCGCGAAGAAGTCGTTTCTCAGGTCGTATTCGACGTCACGTGACGCGCCAATGATGATGCGCCGCATGACGAACCTGAAGGCGCCACCCACGGCCGACAGTCCAAGGATCGTGAGGCCGTAGAGCCACACCTTCCCCGCATCCACGCCGGCGGCCAGGTCATCGACTGCGTATTTGAGTACCCACGGTGCGACGAGGCTGACTGTCGCGGCGGCGATGACGCACAGAAAACCGAGGAAAAAGGCGCGGCGGTATCGAAGGACGTAACCCAGCAATCGACGGCCTGGGGACATCCGTCCAAGTATAGTGTGCGCCGCGCCATCGACCGATACAGCCTGCAGCATGCAAAAACATTTCGTAACTGCGGCGCTCCTGGCTTGTGCGCTTGTGATCGCTAACCCGAGCACTGCCGCGGCCCAGGGACAGATTGTCGAAGCCGGCCTGCGCTACTGGAAGCCATCGCCGGAGATTGTGTTGTCCACAGGAGGCCTGACCGCGCTGGGTCTGGGCGACGTGGACTTCGTGAACGAGTTCGGTTTCGAGGACGAGCGGTTCCGCGAGCTGCGCGCCACCATCGGCCGCGGCCACAAGTTCCGTCTTCGCAAGGTGACCTTCGAATACAACGAGGAGACGACCATTCAGCGCACCATCGTGTTCCAGGGCCGGCCCCTCACCGTTGGCACCCAGGCAACGGGAGACGTCAAATGGGACCTCTGGACCTTTGGCTATGAATGGGACTTCATCTCACGCAGCGGCGGATTCCTCGGCTTCGTGACCGACCTCAAGTACAACAAGGTCACGGCCTCGATCGAGAGCCCGATGCTGACCTCGGCCGCCACCACGGATGTGACCGCACCCGTGCCCACGATCGGTGTGATTGGCCGCGCCAATCTCGGAACCTACGGTTCGATCACCAGCGAGTTCACCGGCCTGAGCCTCAAACGTGGCACAGACAGCGACGATCCCTTCGAAGGCAAGTTCTACGACTTCGACATCTACGGGACCATCAATCTGGGCCGGAACGCCGGCATCGAAGTGGGATACCGCTCCATCGACGTGCACTATCTCGTAGACGACGACAGCGGCGACCTGAAGATGAAGGGTCCGTATTTCGGCGGGGTGGTGAAGTTCTAGTTGATCACGGCGCGGCTGAAGCCGCGCACTACGACTGTTTCTTGGCCACCACCATCAAGGAACTGCCAAAGGGGATGCGGACGCTGCGCGCGAGCATCGCCTCGGCAGTGACGAGTGCCGTCAACACGCCATTGACCGGCGGTGAGGGCACGGCAAGGTCAGAGTCGCCCTTCGGTTCGCGAAACGCCCGCAACATCTTCTGCACCGTCCGCACGCTGAGCATCATGGGCAGCAGCGATCCAAACAGGTAGCTGATCTTCACGGGCTCGAGGCCAGCGGCGGTCAGAATCGGCGTCACCCTCTCCGGTGTGTAGCGGCGAAGCTCTCCCCACACATCGCTGTGGTCCCCGCGCATGATGTCCATGGCTGTCATGTTCAGCACCACGTGTCCGCCGGGCTTCAGCACACGCGCCATCTCACGCAGAGCCGCGCGGTCGTCTGGCACGCTCTGAACCACGTCGAACGACGTGGCAATGTCGAAGCTCTCCGACTTGAACGGTATCTTCTGGATGTCGGCACGCACGAGCGGACGGCCCACGCTGCGCGCGCGGCGGACGCCATCTGGTACCAGGTCGAATCCAAACGCACGTCCGTACGGCAGCAGCAGCGTCTTCATGTTGTAGCCGGTGCCGCAGCCGCAGTCGATCAGGCGCAGATCGCGTCGCCCCGCCACGATCTCCTCGATCGCAGGCGCGATGTACATCCTGAAGCCGCGAAACCAGAAGTGCGTCGTTTCGGCACGTGCCGTGAGCTCGAGCAGATCGCCCATTCAGCGGAGGGCAGATCTCACAGGCAACGCGCGCTCGCCATAGAGACGACGGTAGTCGTCGGCGGTTCCGAGAATACGTTTCACGTAGTTCTGTGTTTCGGGGAAAGGAATGTCGTCGATGAACTCATCCTGATCGAATCCTGGCCGCTCCGCTATCCAGCGCGCGATGCGGTTCTCGCCGGCATTGTAACTGGCCAGGGCGAAGTGAGCACCCCCAAAACGATCCATGAGGTCCTTGAAGTACCGCATGCCCAGCTGAATGTTCGTCTCGGGCTGCGTGAGGATGCCGCTGGAGTACCGGATGCCGAGCTTCGTGGCATAGCGCCGCGCGGTGGGCGGAATGAGCTGCATCAGCCCAACGGCGTTGGCCGAAGAGCGCACGTCAGCGGTGAACGTGGACTCCTGGGCGATGAGCGCCGTCATCAGGAACGGGTCGAACTTATAGCTGTCCGAGTACTTCTTGATGAGCGGCCAGTAGTCGAGCGGAAAAATAATGCGCAGCACATCGTCTGGCAACTGCTCCCCGCCCGCAGCCATGAACTGCGGGTAAGCCCGGCGCATGATCGTGATGGCGCCTCGCAGGTCACTGAACCGGTCAGTCGTCTGCCCCTGCAGTGCGCGCTGGTTGCGGATCCATGCCGTCGTGGCCTGCAGGGCTGGCGAATCGCCCCACATACGCCTGGCGTAGTCCACTTCCCTGAGCGCCGCATCGTGAAGCTCGATCGACGAGAGCGCCTTGATCACGGTCTCGTTGGGAACGAGAGGCCCCCCTGCTGCTTCGATGCGTCCGGACACCACGCTCGGCGCGACGGGCAACTCACGGCGTGCCGTGAGCGCACGCGACGCCAGCCTGCCGTAGTAGGAGTTGAGGTAGTCGCCAGCGACTACGCGATAGATGGCCAGCGCTGCAGCCTGGTTGCCCAGCTGCTCGCGCGAACGTGCGGCCCAATACAACCAGGAGGGCCTGTAGTCGGCGCGCGGAAACATCGCCGCAGCCGCTTCGAAGGTCACCGCGGTTTCAGTGAATCGCCCTTTCTTGTACGACTCCCAGCCGATCTTCCAGGCGGCACGCTCCGCATAACGTCCTCGCGGAAACCGTGTCGCCAGCTCCCGGAACACCTGGTCCGCTTCCTCGTCGTCATCCCCCACAAAGTGGGAGGCGAGGTTGTTGAGCGTTTCTTCGGTCCAGTTGCTGTAGGGATGATCGGCGATGAGATCGCGGGCGAGCGTGACATACCGGACGCGATCGCCGAGCGCCCGCGTCGCCGTGAGGTGGAAGAATCGCGCCTCCGCCTCGAACGGTCCCGGGCGCAGATAGGGCTGCAACGCCGTGACGGCGGCCTTGCCTTTCTTGAGATAGTGATCGCTCTCCGCAATGCGCAGCCCGGCGAGATCTCGATCGGCGCCGGTCGCAACTGGCAGCACGGCGACAAAGGCTGCGCGAGCAGCAGTCCAGCGACGGGCGTTGAAGAGCTGTTCGGCGCGCGTGAGATCGCGTTTCATGCGGTCGGGCACCACGACATCGGGCGACCGCAAGCGTGTGATGGCAGCTTCCGCCTCTGCCGCCCGATCGCTGAGCGGGAATTCGTAGTACACGCGTTCGTAGGCGGTCAGCGCTCCGTCCCGGTCGCCAGCGGCCTCACGCGCCGCGCCCAGCAGGAGCAGCGGTTCGTCACGCGACGCTTTCGGTTCGCGAAGCGCCTGCTCCAGCACCGCGACTGCCCGCTTCGGATCCTTCTGTGCCATCGCCGATTCGGCCATGCGCAGTGGCAACGCTTCCTTCAGGTACCCATCTGCCCTGTTCCCCACTGCGGCAAATGCGGCATCCGCTTCCGCCGCACGGCCCAGGCCCAGCAATGCGACGCCGGTGTAATAGCGCGCGTACGGGGCAAGTGACGTCAAGCCAGGCTGAACTGATACAAGCGGCAGTCCTGCGGCGAAGTTGCCCGCATCGATGAGTCTTGCCCCTCGAGCAAACTGCGCGAGGCTGCCGGTCAAGCCTTGCGCGGTCTGAAGGGTCAGTGAATCAGGCACGACCCAGTACCGCGATGGATGACCTGGCAGCGGTTCATGGTCGGTGGTTGTCACGCCAGTCGCGGAAGGCCGCGGCGCCACGGCCGCCGGCTTCGATGCCGGACTCTGGGCACGGAGCCCGATCCCGTGTGCCACGCAGGCAACACCCGCAACCAACGCCACAGTCGTGAGGGTTGCTCGATTCATCGCGGGCCACCCGATCCGCCGCGAACGCCGGCGGAGACAGTCGATAAGGGAGCATCGCCGTCAACGCTCGTGAGGTACCGAGTCGTCCGTGCTTCGAGCAGCAGCTCAGCGTATCGAACGAGTCGATTGACCGCATCCGTCCAGGAAGATGGATCACCAGCAGTGGGTGAATCCGCGTACAGCACTGCGGCAACCGTGCCGCCAAGCACGACCGGCACCGCGATGGCATCGCGTGCACCTGAGCCTTGCGCAAATTGCGGGCGCTCGCTGCCTGATGCGACCGCGATCGATGACGGACTCGAGATGATGGCTTTCGCCCGTATGGCGGCGCCAAGAAGTCCATCTGGATCGGAGGGAAGGTCTATCGCCTTCGGGTCGGCGCCTAACCCGACAAAACCCGAACTGCTCCACCCTCGCAACCGGCGCTGAGAGAGGATCAGCAACGCGCTGCGATCGGTTTCGTGTCCGACAGCGTCCATCAGCGCGTCCAGCACACCGCGCAGGGACGGAGCTTCGTCCATGCGCCGCAGGGCATCGGAGAACCGCAGGTCCGAGGCGCGGGCGTCGGCGGCAATGGTGGTGGCCAGCCGGCGCAGCGTGCTGTCAAGAGATACGCGCACCTCTTCCAGCACGCGATCGATCGCCTCGCGCACATCACGCGCGTAGCGCCCGGCGTCAGCCGGACCCAGCTCGTGGTGGTCAGAAGACACTATGTCCTTATCATACGGCAGGATACGGGCGGCAGATGTGCGAAGGTGCGTGGTGCGATGGTGCGAACGTGCCAGTGCGACGGTGCGGACGTGCTTGGTGCGAGGGTACGTAGTGCGCGGCTTCAGCCGCGCTCTCACGGTCGGCTCCTGGCTAGTTGAACGTGGGCACCGGGAAGAGAATCCCGCCAAAGAACAGATACGCGAAGACCAGGGTGACGACGACGTTGAAGGCCTGCGCTCCGAGAAACACGACAACAGGCCGCCCGCCGCCGACTCGAGCCAGGTCCCCGAACGACGTCTCGAGCCCGATCGACAGAAACGCGAGCGCGAACCAGCCCGTGCGGACTGCCGTCAACACCGAGCGCGTGTCGCTCACTGCCGTCGAGGAGATGACGAACGAGAACACCAGCGACACGGCAAGGAACCCCAGGACAAACTTCGGAAATCTCTCCCAGATCACGCCGATCCCCGTCGAAGACTTCTCGCCTGACGAGCCGTGGCGCGTTGACCACCAGATAGTGAGAAGAAACGCCGCCACACCGATGAGGACGTTCTGCGAGAGCTTCACCACGACCGCAGCGTTGCGGGCCTGGTCACTCACCAGTTCCCCTGCTGCGACGACGGCCGCGCTCGTGTCGAGCGTGCCACCAAGCCAGGCACCTGAGACGGCGTCGGGCATGCCGGTGATACGCGAGACCCACGGCATGACGAGCATCATCGGCACGGCCACCACGAGCACAAGCGAGCTGACGTACGAGAGCTTCCTGCGATCTCCCTGAATCGCGCCGCAGGTGGCAATCGCCGCCGACACACCGCAAATCGATACCGCCGACGACAGCATCGTCGCCAGCTCCTCGTCGATCCTCATGCGGCGGGCGAGCCAGAACGAGAACGACCAGACGCTGATGACGACGAGCAGTGCCTGCGCGATCCCGAGCAGTCCTGCTTCGACCAGTTCGGAGAAGAGCACGCTCGCGCCCAGCACGACCAGGCCCACCTTGATGTAGTACTCCGCGCGAACGGCCTCCATCAGGCGCCGGCGCAGTGTCGTTGTCTGTCCGAGCACGAGGCCGATCACCAGTGCGTAGATGACGTACTCGAGTCCTACCGCGCTCGAGCCCGTGAAGCCCGCGAGGACCTGCGCAACGCCCGCCACTGTGTAGAGCACTGCGAATCCCAGCAGGAAGGGAATCGCCGGCACGCCCATCACGCGTGCGCCCGCAACGGCCGGGACGAGCATGAGCAGGCCGACCTGAATCCATTTCGAGAAGTTTTCAGCGGTGAGCACCGTGGCTGACAGTGCATCTGGTGTGTCCCAGCCGAACCGCGGCACGGCTGGCCGCAGCCCAAGAATCACGAGCAGGATGATTGCCGCGCCTATCGCAACCGCAATCCAGTCTTCGTTGACGAGCGGCGTCGGCTGCTGTGCTTCATCAGCCGTGGACGACGCCGTGGGGGTGGCGGCAATAGCTCTCGACATGGGGCCAAATGTTGACATCTTTTCGGCCCACACAGTAGCCTGCCCGTGAACTGCTCATTTTCCGGTTGTTTTTGACCGTGCGCGTCCTCATCCCTCACCTGTTGGTTGCCACTGCCCTGCTCCTGGGCGCCTCCTCTTCTGCTGTGGCGCAGAGCAAAGAAGAGATCCTGGTTGCCGCGATGCAGGATGGCGGCAAGGTCATCTACATGCGGCACGCCACCACCGATCAGCGGCAGGTCGATACCGGACGCCTGAATGACCGCGCCGGTCAGCGGAACCTGACGCCGGCCGGCATCGCGCTGGCGAAGGAGATCGGCCGCGCGTTTCGCGTGCTCCGCATTCCCGCCAACGACATTCTGGCCAGCCCTGTCTTCCGGGCGCGTGACACCGCTGAGCTCGCGTTCGGCGCGGATCAGGTGCAGGTGACGCTGGATATCGTGGCCGACGATTATGCGGGACCGGCGCTCAACCGGATGCTCGAGGCAATCCCCCGGCTGCTTCGCACCAGCGCCGGCCCTGGCATGAACCGCATCATGGTGGGCCATCGCACGCCTCTCGAGATGGCCACGAAGCGGCGGTTCCCTGATGACGTGTTGCCCGAAGGCGCGATGGCCGTGTTCAAGCCTGGTGAAGACACGATTCAACTTCTCGGCACCATCACCGCCGAGCGTTTCATCCACTCCGCCGACGTCCGGCGCTGATAGCCCTGACGGCTCTCATAACCACGAAGGGACGAAGAGACAGACGCAACCACGAAGGGACGACACACCGAGGGAAACCACGAAGGGACGAAGGACACGAAGCGAATTGGATTTTGAGTGATGTCCTTCGTGGATCCTCGCGTTCTTCGTGGTTGATCGGTCGTGGGGTCCGATCTGTCGTGGGGTCCGACTTTAGTCGGACCTTGATGAACCTTCGTAGTGCTCGGCTTCAGCCGAGCCTGGGCCCAGACCGTCGGCCCGATCGCTTACAATAGAGAAGCGCTGATGTACTACCGACCGGGGGCGACCTTGGTTTCGACGGGGGTAGAGAATCGCGGGATGCATGCCGAGCTCCATTGACTCGTAAATCCGATGGAACATCCGTTAACTGCGGATTCTAACTACGCTCTCGCAGCCTAATAAGCTGTGAGCGTCTGCCCTGACCTCGCCTGGTGGTTGGGGGTCAGACGCCATTAAACAGGCTGGCTTTCGGATGGCGGCTCGGCGTCCGAAGGTGAGAAATACCGGGTCTGGTGCTCGGCGGTTTTTGGCCGCTTCCTCACGTCGGGCATGAGAATTCAGAAGCGGACACGCATGTAGAGTCCTACGAGGACATACTTTCGGACGCGGGTTCGACTCCCGCCGCCTCCACCATATTTTGTTTAAATAGGCTTTATATCGTCGTTTTTTCGTTTAGCCCCTCTTTGCACCCCTCATTTACGCGTGCCTTTATAATTCCGGTTGTTTGGAAGTGCCGTTCTGTTAGGGCCCTTTCAGGTAAGACCATTTCGTTTGACAGACTACTAGCGGCGGTTTCTGCGATAGCATCGGCCGCACAAACCTGAAAAATGGCTTTCGTGGGGTCGAGTGGAGATTCCAGCGGCCGTTCCGATAAACTGACGAACAGGAGGTTTACTTGGGTTCGTCGGGTCGCCGACGAATTTCAGGCATAGGTATCAGCCATGACAAAAAAGCAGCCGACACCTAAGCAACCTGAAGAGACCGAACGCGAAAGGATCCGGGAAAGAGAGTTCACTGAGGCAGTCGCGCGAATCTATCGGAAGTACGGGACTGACCTTTCCGCATTTAGACGTGATGTCGAAACCGAACTCGCGAAGCGCGAAACCCATTCGTACGTGTGATCACGCCACACGCCGGCTACCGCGCTAATCCGCGAAGAGCAATCCATATCTCCGGGGTCATCGACCGGGAGCTGGTTTCCAGAATTACGCCGGAACTCCTCACGTTACAAAGCGCAAGCCGGGAGCCGATCACCGTCTACATAGACAGCCCGGGAGGAAATGTGGCCAGCATGGAGGCCATCCTGCGGCTGCTCAGATTGTCCGACCAGGATGCCTCTGGTCCGTGCCGCATCATCACAGCGGTGACGACTCGAGCTGCGAGCGCAGCGGCAGATCTTCTCTCTTCTGGGGACTACGCGCTTGCTTATCCAACCAGCGCCATCCTTTATCACGGAGTGCGACGCCAGGCGGACGCGCCTCTCACTGCCGAACTGACCTCGCTCATTGGGCGGGTTTTGCGTCTGAGCAACGACCGCTACGCCATGGAGTTGGCCCACAAGATCGAAGATCGATTTTCGTTCCGCTTCATGATCTCGCGCGGGGAGTTCGACAGGATTCGGACGGAAGCTGCGAAGCCTCAGATGAGCGATCTTGAATGCTTTCTTGAGTTCATCGCGCGCCGGCTCTCGCCCGACGCTGCCAAAGTCTGGGAAAGGGCACGCCATCGACATGCCAGATACAAGAGTTTGTTTGACACCATCCTGAAGAAGACCGCGGGGGGAGTCGGCAAACTCAGTCGCGCCAAACTCGAAGCGAACAGCATCAAGGCGATCGTGGACTTTGAGGTCAAAGCAAACAGGAAGAACGTCGACTGGAGCTTTGCTCAGGGTGGACTCGAAAGTCTGGCAGACGATTTCTTCATCCTGGACGAGTATCTATCAACCGCAGGACACGAGCGACTTCGGAAGTGGTCCACCAGATTCGGCAAGTACATCCTGCCTGAGGTCGATGTCGCGGAAATTGACGCGATTGCGGACGAGAATGAACAGGCTCAGAAGCTTGTCGACAAGGTCACTCCAATCCTTGAACCGCTATGGTCGTTCTTCGTCGCACTCTGTCACGCACTCCAGAACGGCGAGAATGAACTTTCAGCGGTAGACGCCTACTGGCTCGGCCTCGTTGATGAAGTGGTTGGCGAAAATCTACTTTCGGCCAGGCTTTTTCAGGAATATACCCCCGACCCAGCGCCCGACGTCACCGCGAACGAAGTCGGTACGCGGGACAACTAGGATCACTGAGGCCTTGGGTGCCCCCTTACAACGGACTGTAGAGAGGACTCTCAGATCGAAGATCCGGTCCACTCTCCAATCGGCTATTTGCTAGTGGAGCGGACGCGAAGGCGGCAAGTAATTTGCCACGGCACTCTCGGCAACTGATGCGACCACGCTGCTCATTGTCCCAGGGACAGAAGCTCACAGCTCACTCCCTCTCGAATCCTTGACTCGTGAACCTCAAAGTACGGCCATTTTCAGTAACGATTCGGACGACGTTATCTGGAGCGCCCGCAGGAATCCTGGCTTCGATCTCAAGCGTCACTGTCACCGTGGAGCCGACCAAGGCGACGAGATGGGCGATGACCTCTTCGGCGATCCGGCTGGAGTCACGACCCACGCGCGATGGGTCCAACGTGACGGTGCCGTGGAACCGTTTGGGCTGCGCGGACAGTGGCGGTTTGGGTGCATCTGTCCCCGCGCCTGAACCTTTTGTGCCCCCGCTTCGCGGGATCGCCCCAGTGGATGGCCCGCCCGTCGGCGGCGGGTCTGTCTCGGCGTCCATTTGCCGCCGCGCCAGCTCGGGTTTGACCAGCAGTCCCCCACTATCTGCGGACACCGAGATGACTTGTCCACCTCGCAATCCTCGGTATCGCGTCGCGCCATCGTCGTAGCTCTCGGCGTACGCGAACGTGTCCTTTTGCCAAGTGAGCAGCGCCAACCCGTCGCGGATCGCCTGCTCCAACACCTCTGGTCCGGCGAGCCGTGGGAGGTAGAGATACCGCGCGAAGTCCTCCACGATCTGCTTGACGGCGACATGCTCGCCACGCCAGAGCGGTACCTCATCCAAGTGCTTGCACAGGATAGTCGAGCCGAGCGAGGTCACCAGCGACTCGTCGCTTCGCAGCCGTTTGCTCGCCCGCGCAGCGAGCGCGTCTCCGGCGGACAGCCGAATCGCCTGCCACGAGATCGGCGTCGTCGGGTTGGCTTGCTCCGGCACCAGCAGCCACTGATATGTTTCCGGCAGTCGTGCTGTCACGGCGCCGTCCGCCGCCTGCTTCTGGTTCTCGGCCTGTTGTTCCTGGTGCGGGTCAAGGTTGAGTGCCTTCTTCTCATCGAGGATGGACTCCCACGCTAGGAACCGGCGGACTGCCTCGTCCAAGTCCTGCAGGCGCACCTTATCCGCTGCGAGAAAGACAAGCGTGTTCCGGTAGAGCCGCGGCGTGTTGCCGCGCGATTCAAGAATGGTCCGCGCCGCCGTCTCCGCCGCGTTGCCAGGCTCCCTGCTATACGGGTGCTCCGTGGGTAGTACAACCAGTCGCGCGTCGAGGTCGTCAGGCACGTCAGCGCCTGACCGGGGCAACGGGTGGATGCGCGAAAAATCGCCGGTCTTACGCAGGTCGGAGCGCAGTCGATCATCCAACTCCTTCGCCACCTTGTCGGGCTCGCGATTGAGCCGCTCGGCACGATCCTCGGCGAGCTTGGTGACCGTTGGCTGGGTGGCGTACCAGAAGCGCGAACCATCTTGGTAGAGGTACGTCGCCGTCGCCGCGAGCCGTCGCAGCGCATCGCCGAACACGGCCGGCGACTCGCCCGGCATCACGCACCCGAGTTTCACACGGCGATCCTCGAGACCCCGGTGCGCGGCAGTGGTCGTCGGCGCCGAACCGAGGTAAATGGTCCGCGCCACGCGTCGAGTCGCGTGCAGCTTGCCGAGGTTGGGCTGCTCGGCGTCGATCTTGAGAGGCAGCGAGTTGGGTCCGTCCACATCTTTCTCGATGATCGGTGCCCAGTTATCGGAGAGATAGCGCGTCAGTTCGGACTGCACGCGGGCGTCGTCAATCGGCACCGTGGACGGCAGGATCAATGGGGTCCGGTCACCCTTCTCCCACAGACTGTGGATTACTGATGCCATGAGCCGCAGCACGCCTCGCGTACGCTGAAACTTCACCAGGGTCGACCAATCGCTGTAGAGCCGGTCGAAAATCTCGGGGTGGATCGGGTACGCCGCCTGGATACGCTTCTCGTAGTCGCCGCCCTTGCACTCAGGCGGGAACTCGGCACTCTGTGCGTGATAGAGATCGGCGAAGGCCCTCGCAGTCACGTCGCGCTGCTTGAAGGCGTCCGGCCCGGTGAGCGGCTCGAATAGCCGCCGACGGACGATCTCGAAGCCTTCCTCGGCCGTGGCTGGGCGCCACGATGATTCGATTCGCCCCACCACGTTGCGTAGCCGATCGAGCGCCTCCCTCCCGCGTATCCCTCCTACTTCCACATCGTCGGCCCTAGTGTGCGGTGAACCAGAGGTATCCGAAGCAGGCAGCGAGATGACCAGAAGGCAGTTACCGGCGAGCTTGGCCGACTCGGTGAGTGCCTGCGCGAACGTGAACTGCGTTTCGAATCCGCCGGCCGGCAGATCACTCTGATCGTGGAGCTGGCGCGCATAGGCCACCCACTCATCGATCAGGATCAAGCACGGTCCATACTCCTTGAACAACTCGCGCAGCCTGTCGCCGGGGTTGGTGGCCCTCTCGTCGTCGGCCCTAACACGGGCGAAAGCCTTCTTCGCTTCCTTAGCACCGCCTACGCCATAGCCAAGCTGATACGCCAACTCGCCCCACAGAGTGCAGACCACCGTGCCGTCCGACTTGGTGACGGGATTGCCAGGCGAGATCTTGTTCCCCACCAGTACCACACAGGTCGCCTTTGGGAGGCTTTTCACACCTGCGGCGACCAGCACCTCGTCCACACCGGCCAGCTCACTCGCGGTCGCGCCCGAGAACAGATGATAGAGCGCCAGCATCGAGTGCGTCTTGCCGCCTCCGAAATTGGTTTGGAGCTGCACGACCGGATCGCCACCCTTGCCCGAGATACGCTGCACGCCGCCTACGAGCAGACGCTTCAGGCTCTCGGTGAGGTATGTACGTCGGAAGAATTCCTGGGGCTTCTTGTACTCGTCCGAACCTTCGCCCAGATGTACCTGCCAGAGATCGGCGGCGAACTCGGCCTGCTGGTATCGCCCGCTAGCCACGTCTGCGTGCGGTGTGACGATCTCGCGCCAGGGTTTGAGCGTGCCGATTGCTGACGCCTCGATCAGTGAGCCACCCGCCTTACGCTTCTCGCCGCGGACCTGCTCGTCGAAGGTAAGCCGGCGCAGCTCCATCTTCATCTTGCCGACCTCATCGGCCTCTGTCGCCGAGACGGCGGTCAGGAGCCGCGCCATTGAGTCAAGCGCGCGGTCGGCATCGTCGCTCGAGAACGGCTCCTGGTGCGCCCACTTGTTCCGAGAGTCGCGTAGTTCCTGCACTAACGAGCGTTCGGCGCGGCCCAGCGTTCGGCCGAAGACGTCGTTCCACGCATCCCACATCAGCTTGAGCAGTGCCGCCACGTCCCACTCGCCGATCGGCTTTTTGCCGACCGTCCGGTCATCACCGAAATAGCGACGCGCCGCCTCGGCGGCTTGCGCTTGGTGTTGGCTCTTGAACTCGCGTTCGACGAAGGGCGCGAGACCCACGCGGAGCAGGTCCATCGCCTTGCCGACACGCTCCTGGTTCGTGATCGCCATCGACTACTCCTCGGTTTCACCAAACAGACCGCCCTGCTCAGTCTTGGATTTTCGGACCTCCCGTGCGAGACGAGTAATCTCTGGCCAGCTCTGTACAAGGCCGTTATAGGCCAGCGCCTCGGGTGCCCGCTTCTTTCGTTCGCACAACGTGTAGAGACGGTAGGCGAGCTCACGGGCAACTTCTGCTTTGGCGCCGAGGTTAGCAACCAGTTCGGCCGCCGCGCCTTCGCCAGGCCTGGTTCGAGGCTGAGGAGGTCTTGGAAGAACTCGATTCCTTGTATGGGCAGCATCTGGACGCGTGCCAGCACTTTGTTACGGTCCGGAGATGCGTACGAGATGAACGCCTGCGCGTACCGCCGAGCGTCGGTTGTGATGGCTTCCAGCGCGTCCGTTTTGATGGATCTTGCCTCGCCGGCGAGCTTGATTTCGAGCTTGATCGTGATACGACCAATCGGAATTGAATCGACAGCAACCGTAACGGTACCAATGACGTTGCCAACGCGGTGGTCCATCGACACTTCCACGCCGAACGCGACGCCCTCCGTCTTACCAGTCCAGACCATCTCCTGAACGGGCTCAACGACACTGAGGCCCGGAAGGGCAAGACTGAAGGTGAGTCGCGTGTCCGGCAGAAGCTTGGCGCCAAGAGTTCGGATGCCGAGCGTCTCGGTTTCTTCGTCGAACTGTATCGCGAGCCTTTCGGCTACAGAGGCTTGGTCCGGTCTGTGCGCGAACGCCTGCAGCAGGAAATGCCTACCTCGGGCAACCTTACGCGGTCCAAAGACGCTCGTCTCGACCCAATCGGCGGCGCCCTTCTCAAGTGCCGTTGAAGACGGCTCGCTGGATGCCCAAGCTAACAATATTCGGTCGCGCTGAGACAATCTCGGCCGTCTAGTGGGGGGCGATGCGGTGCCGGAGGACAAGGATGAGGATCTAGTTGTGGCAGGCAGCTCTCCCTCAATGCCGCTGCGCGGACCCACCCAGTAATAGAGCGGCTGGTCCGATACCGGCAACTGGTAGTCAACACTCTTGAAAGCGTTCCTGAGGAATTTCTCGAACTCGACCAGAAACACCGCCGCGACGTTCCTAAACCGGGCTCGGCGAATCAGACGACCAACGCGTCGAGAGTAGAACTCCTCGACGATCTCATCCACGCCCTCTGTTGTCGTGGCACCGAGGCTGACCCACGTTCGCGCCGCGATCTCGCGAAGATAGGCACGCCGAGGCGAATCGTAGAGCCAAGTAAAGATGTGCTCGTAGTCCTCCTCGGACCACTCTGCGAAGGGGCCCGCAAGGATTTCCCGAATCTCGCTGGGCAGCGCGAACAGCTCTGTGACGCTCGACACGGTCGGGATTGTGACGTCCCCCCGCCTTCAGTAGCGGATCCGTTTAGAATCCGGCGGTTACTTTCGCCGTCTTCGTCCGCGCCGTCAACTGTTGCGCGTACGCGGCGGGCGTCAGCCCGCCGAGTCCCTTCTTCGGCC
>JABFSA010000020.1 GCA_013140775.1 Acidobacteriota bacterium
CGCGACGTCCCGCGACAGTGGAAGCAACCACGCAGGCGAGGCTGACACCAAGGCTGAGCTGTGTGTGGTTCAGCGCGGTCACTGCCCCCGCAAAGGCCGTCCAACCGGCCGCGACGCATATCTGCCAGGGGTAACGCTTCGAGACGGTGGCGTAGGTCACGACGAACACGGTCGTGGCCAGAAGCCCGGTCAACGTGCCGTGCGCTGCGCGTGCTGCGAACGCATCCCCCTGCTCCAGCGCATAGAACACGAGAACTGGCCCTGCCACGACCGGCAGGCCTGCCAGCCACCCCCCGACGGCGGGACCCCAGCGGCGAACCGCGAGCGTCACAACCGCGACCAGCCCAGGGACCAGGAGAAGCTTCAGAACCAGCACGTCAGGAAGGGTCGGGCCAGATCCAGAGCGGATAGCGGTATGCCTCGCTCACTGCGGGCGCGCGATCGAGATCGGGCCGCGACTCAACTTCAGCTCGCTGCTCGAGTGGCCACCGGTGCCCGGTGCCCGCGTAGGATGGCGTATCGAGCACCGGCGCATAGAACGTCTCGAGGATGAGATTCTCGCGCCACGCCTTCGAGAAATCGTTCGCCTCCCACGCGTCGTTCCGTCGCTGCACGTGCCACAGGCCTTCGCTGAGGTACTGATCCTCACGCGACACTCGAACGAGTGCGACGGGTGGATGAGCGGCCCAACGCTCTACCCGGTCGCGCGACAGCGAACGCAGTTGGTCTCCGCTATACCGCGACCGGAACGTACCGATCCGCGGCTCGCGCACCTCGTAACCAACGTGCACGCTGACGACGAAGAAGGCGAACGCCACTACTGCGAGACCTGCGGCCAATCCGACCCGCACCGTTGATTGCTGGCGGAAGCCGAGTGTCAGCCGCCGTGACGGATCCACACCGACGGCAAAGAGGAGACCACACGCCGTCGCCACGAGGTCGAGGGTGATGTCCCTGACCTCGCCCGCGCGAATGGGAATGAACCACTGGAACCACTCGTCCATGATGCCGACGATCAGGCCCGCCAGCATCGGCAGCACGATCAGCGAACTGTCGTCCGCGGACGCGGAGATCCCTGACTGCCTGAACGCGCGATAGAAGAGCCAGGCCAGGAGACCGTACTCGACGAAGTGAAAGCACTCCGTGAAGCTCAGGGAGTCGAACACGATGTAGAGCCCTCCGAGGCACACGCTGGAGAGCAGCGCGAGATACCGGAGGCTTCGGCGCTCGCGAATCCGCACAAGAGCGGCCACGAGTGATGCGGCGATGGGCACCACAGTCGCGGCGATGCCAAGCATCCGCGATTGCGGCCCCCACGTCGTGGAGACGGCGCTGAACAGCTGTTGGAGAAACGGGGCGGAGAGGACGACCGTCACCGAGGCCGCCACCGCAACGATGAACCTGAGTCGGTGCATCAGGACTACGTCAGACGCGCTTCGTGAGGGCGGCATGCCTGTGCCGACCAGGGCCAACACACCAGCCCATCACGAAAACGTCGTCGACCGTTCCGCGAGTCGAACCGGCTCTGCCGGTTTATTTCAGGTGCTTGCTGACCAGCTTGGTCATCTCGAACATGTTCACCGTCGCCTTGTTTGCGAATACCGGCTTCAGGGCAGCGTCGGCCTTGATCATGCGCTTGTTCTTGGGGTCCTGCAGACCGTTCTTCTTGATATACGCCCAGAGCTTCTTCGTCACTTCCGTGCGGGGCATCGGCTTGGCGCCAATGACCGCCGCCAGCGCGGCGCTCGGTGTCACGGGCTTCATGAAGGCAGCATTGGGCTTTCGAGCAGGAGCTTTCTTCTTCTTCGCAGTTTTGGCCATCGGTGTCCTTTCAAGACGGAATGAAACGGTTGGGTGACATAGTAACGCCGAATTAGCGCGAGATCTCAAGTTCTGTGCGTGTATTCCCCCCGGGAGCCCCTGGGGACAGGGTCATGGAATCAGCATCGGACGAAGGTCACGGATGTTTCGGACGTCCTCGATCGCGTTCACCGCGCGAATGATCGACGTCGTCTTCTCCGATCCGAGAACGGGTTCAATCAAGGTTCGAGCCTTCTCGTTCACGGCCTCCGTGCTCAGCGGATTCTCCTTCGTCCCTGGAGGAAAGCGGGTGAAATGGCTCACCGTACGGCCATCGCGAAGCGTGACCTCGACCCGGCCGCTCCGGGGAGCGTCAGGGTCCATCAGCCCCTTGTCCGCAATCAGCTGCACGCGCTCTTTCACCGCGAGCACTCGAGGATCCTTCATGCGCTCCTGCGAATGGCTGTCAGCAAACGACACGGTCCCCTCGAGCAGCGCCACGGCAAGGACGTACTGAACGTTCACGTCCGGCATCGCACGATCGTTCACAATCCCGGCCCCGTCCTCCGGGAGCCTGGCCACAATGCGCACGACGTTGTCGGGTGTCAGGCGATGCTCACGCCGAAGCGTGAGAAGAGCATCGACCGGAGCCTGGATTGGATAGCCCACCGAAAAGGTTTTGATCGCACTCTCAGTGACGTAGTACCTGGACCCGAGATCAGCAACCATCTCTTCCGGCCTGGGCTCCGTCGATAGCGCATCGATCATGTTGTGCTCGCCGTCGAGCACTTCATCCACGCCGGTGAACCCAGCCTGCACCATGAGCGCCGCACTCACACCGTTGCGCGCGCCCATGCCGGCGAAGTCGAATGCCTTCTCGATGTGCTCGGAATCCCGCACCCAGCTCCAGAGGCCAGACACCTGCTGCGCGCCGTACGACAGCGCATGGCGCATCCCTCGTTCGTCGAGGCGGGCCGCCGCAGCCGCGCCCCCGACTGCGCCGAAGGTCGAGCTCGTGCCTTCAGCGCTACGACCCGTGTTGCGAACGTGGTCGGGACCGAGTGCGAGCAGAAAGCGACAGCACAGGTCGTATCCAAGCGTCACCGCCTTGAGAAACTCGGTCCCCGAACGCCCCTCGCGCTCTCCCACCGCCAGCGCAGCTGGCACAACTGCACACCCGGGATGAGCCTTCGTCACCGGTTCGAAGTCGTCGGTCTCGTCCGAATGCGCGAACATCGCGTTCGCAAACGCCGCGTTCACGGCGGTCGTCCTGATATCCGTCGTGACAACCGACGCCTCCGCCGTTCCTCCCTGGGTACGAACATAGCGAATCGTGACCACACCCGGTGTCATGTGAGCGCCGGAGATCATCGCGGCGAACGTGTCGAGGATGCGATGCTTGGCCTGAAGCACCACGCCGGCTGGCAGATTGCGATCGCGCGCTTCGACCATGTAACGCGCAAGCCGGGCTGTCACATCCATGGATCGACGAACTGCAGGCGCCTGACCCATCGCCAGCGCGTCGCCTGCGGGAAATGCCGCCGCTGCGATGAGCCCACCCGCGCCTTTGAGCACGTGTCGTCTGCTCGGTGTCGCGTCGTCCTTCGTTGCCATACCCGTCTACCTCCGACCCGTCATGATGACTCGCATAGCACTCAGCTACGGCCTGGGAATATCGACTGCGATCCAGACCGCAGGTACGTTGCCCGTGCTCTCAGCCCAGTGTGTTGTCGTACGTCCCTCGGCGAATCCACCGCCTGGATTGACGACGACTGGCGGCATGCCCGCCGGGTGATACGTCATCTGGCCCTGCAGGAGATACGTGATCGCCGGGCGGTCCACATGATCGTGGAGAGCGAGGACTCCGCCCGGCTGCACGGTGACCTTTCGCATTCTCAGCGGACGCCCGGCGGTGCTCGACATCTCGTTGGTGAGATCCAGCGAGCGCAGCAGTTCGTCCTGACGACCGGAATCCGCGGTGGGCGCCTGACGTTGCCCGGCTGCGTAACCGAATCCAAACACCAGGAGGAACGCGAATCCGAACATCGTGCGCACGAGAAACGGGTGCATGAGACTGCCCTCCTTCGACATGGGACGCGCAAATTATAGAGGCTAGAAGGCCAGCGAGTCGCCACCAACGATGAGCGCGATCGCCACGAGCGCGCACATCACCCCAGACAGCTGCCACGCATTGAGGCGCTCACCCAGCACGATTCTGGCGAGCAACACCGTGCTGGCGGGATAAAGCGACGCAAGCGTCACGATGACACTGAGTGGCCCACCTTGCGATGCCACGAGATACAGGGCATTGGCGCACATGTCGAGAACACCCGCAGCCACGGCGAGCTTCAATACTGGACGTGGCAACCGTAGCGACTGGCCCGTACCTATCGCCAGCACGCCGAACAACACGACCGAACCAAGGCGGGCGCACACGAGCGGCCACATCCCCGCCGCCGGCTGAGCACGCGCCAGCGCGAGGAAGAACAAACCAATGGCAACGCCCGCGGCAAGTGCGATGAACGTTCCCCGGGGAAAAAGTCCCTGCCGTGCCTCGCTCGCGTCGGATCCGCTGGCTTCACGACTCACGAGCACGATGGCCGTCAGCGCCAGCACCATGCCGATCGCGGTGTGTGTCGCAAGCCGGTCACCAGCCAGCAGGCCAGCAGTGGCAGGAATGACCACGGCGCAGACAGCGGTCGTCGGAGCCACGACAGCCATGCGCCCCACAGCAAGTGCCCGATAGAGGAGGCCCACACCTGCGCCACCGGCGACGCCCGCGACCGTACCCCAGACGAGATCCTGGATTGACGGTGACGATTCCGGAAGGAATGGAATGACTAGAAGGAGCGCGAGCAGCCCGGCGCTTTGCGCGAGGACGACGACGGCCGTCGTACTTTCACGTCGCGACGCCAGACCACCGAGAAAATCTGCGGCGCCGTACAAAGCCGCCGACGCAAGCGCAAGCAGGTAGGCCACGGCAACGAGGAAACTCGAACGCGGCTGGACTCAGCTATTCCAAAAGGACATCGCTGAACGGACGACGAAGAACCCGTAGAAAACGCACATGACGACCAGCCCGACGCGACGCCACATCGGTGGCCGGATGTGCTCCGGGAGGAGCGTCGTATTGATGTAGAGCAGGTGGATCGATGCAATCACAAAGACGAATCCGCCGACATTGGCGCCTATCTGCAGGAGCACGATGGGCTGCGCGAGCCGCAGCGCCATGATCCCCCACAGCACCACGATGCCTAACACACAGTAGTAGACAGCTCGAACGTCTCCGCCCCGCCAGGTGCGCACCGTGCTGCTGCCGGTCCACAGGATGTCGGTGATCGCGCGAACCATGCCTTCGAGTTGGTCGAGCTGCGTCTTGAACAGAATCCAGGCGCCAAGAAACGCAATGACACCTCCGAGCAGCGCACCCGACGTGCCAGTGATGGCTTGCGCCAGTGCGGCACTGACGCCCAGGCCCTGGATGTTCGTGCCGCGCGTCAGGAACGTGACGTAAATCATGGCGGGCAGGAGCATCCCGAGGATCGCGCCCGCGAAAAACACGCCCCACTGGTCGGCGCTGATGATCCGCCACCAGCCGCGCCACCGCTTCATGCCCTCGGCGTCGCCGTCGAACATGAATCCGTTGTGCGCGAGCGTCACCTTGGTACCACCAATCGCGCAGGGGATGTAACCGGCGCGTTCGCCCATCCCGTAGCCACGATCGCGCGCCCAGTTGGACAACACGATGTTGGTGACACCGCCCGCACCGGAATAGGCGACAAGAGCGCCGAGCAGGAACAAGTCGGTATCAGCAGGCAGGAAGTCGAACGTTCCCCGCGTCAGGTCGAAGCCCGTCAGGCCGAGTACGCCGGCCAGCCAGGTCCTCGCCGGAACAAAGACCAGGGCGAGTATCAGAAAACTCCCGAGGATCGCCGCGATGAGGATCCAGTTGAGGAGTTCGAGTGTTCGCTCAATCCGGCGGCCAAACGAGAGAATCGCGACGCACACGAGAAAGGTGCCGACGCCGATGAAGTAGATCACATTGGCGTCGGGCGCGGTCGGCAGTCGCCGCATGAACAGGAAGAAGATCGCACCCGCTGCTGTTCCCGCCCATGCGGGCCACCCGACCTGCAGGAAGTAGAGCACCGCGTACAACCAGGCCCACGCCCTTGCCTTGGGTCGGGTGCGCATGAATCCGGTAAACACAGGCTCGCCAGTGGCCAGCGTGTACCGCATCAGCTCGGTATTGAAGATGGCCTGCAACGTCACTGCGACGCCGACGACCCATAAGAGCGAGAGCCCGTGACGGACGAAGGTCGTGGGACCGAGCAGAAACTCGCCGCTGCCAATCGACACCCCGAGCACGATGACTCCGGGACCTACGGCTTTCAGCCATCCCAGGCCGTGTGGATTGGGGGGAACGGGGAGCTCGGCCTTGTCCCATGGATCGAGACCCGACCGTGCTTCAACGGGACCTTCGGAACGACTGGCGATATCGGTCAGAGGCGCTATCGTAGACGAACACAGCCCAAAGATCAGCACCCTCTTTCGGCCGCAGGCCGCTTTGTACGCCTGTTTCGTTGGCTGTATCCGCCGGCCGTGACTCGGGCTAGACTGTCCCCATGTGGCGTTTCACGGGGGTCGTGGCCCTCGCCATCATCGCAATCGCCGCGGCCGCCGAAGCACAGTTCGGACGGCGATTCTTCTCACCGCCCGTGGCCACTGAAAAAGACTTTGACGGGCGCTTCCACTACTGCCGGCTCGTCTACCGCGGGGCGATGAACGGCAACGGCGGCAGCTGGCGCACCGACTATCCCAACGCCGACATCAACATGTCGATCCGGCTGTCCGAGCTCACCAAGGTGCTCGTGAGCCGCGAGGGCGGCGGGACGCCTAATCACCTTCTCGTTCGAGCCGGAGGGGATGAACTGTTTCAATGCCCTCTCGTGATCATGTCCGCGCCGGGAAGCGCGGTAATCGACGAGATGGAAGCCGCGAAAATGCGCGAGTATCTGCTGAAGGGCGGCATGCTCTGGACCGACGATTCGTGGGGTTCCTACCAGTGGGCCCACTGGATGAATGAGCTCCGTAAAGTGCTGCCGGCCGCTGAATATCCGATCTTCGACGTGCCTCTGGACCATGCGCTCTTCAAGGCGCAGTTCGAGGTCACCGAGATTCCTCAGATTCCCAACATCGGCTTCTTCCTTCGGTCGGGTGGGAGAACGTCCGAGCAAGGCGCCGACAGTGCAACGCCCTATGTCCGTGCCATCGCGGATCGCTCGGGGCGCCTGATGGTCCTGATGACGCACAACACCGACATCCAGGACGCGTGGGAGCGCGAGGGTGAAGACCCGTCCTACTTCTACGCATTCAGTCCCCGCGGCTACGCGTTCGGCATCAACGCCATCCTCTACGGCCTGACGCACTGATCGCAGGTCCGGCTTCAGCGGGACCTGGACCTGATCCTTGGCAGGAAGCGTCCCGTCCGCTCCATGTAGCCTCGGTAGGAATCACCGAACCGCTCGATCAGCTTCTGCTCCTCCCTGCGCGTTCGCACAACGAGCAACGCCACGACCACCGCGCCCGCCCCGAGCAGAAACCAGTTCGCCGCCACAAGTCCGTTCGCCACGATCGTCAGAGCCACGCAGATGTAAAAGGGATGGCGCACCCAACGATACGGTCCGCTGGCGACCATCGTGTGGACGCGTCTCGTCACGACCGTATCCGTAAGGTTCTTTCCGAGGCTACTGAGCGTCCACAGAAGCATGACGCCAGCCAGCCCGCCGATCCCGACACCCACCCATCGCAACCAGACGGGCGATGGGAATGACGACCAGGCCATCGACGCCGGGTTGATCATGTAGGCGATGAGGCCCGCCATCATCGCAAACCCGACGGGCCGAAGCGTGATCAGAATGGGCAAGCCTTCCTGCCGTCGATCGAGGGTCTCTCCCGTGTGCGCCTGTAGGCGGTGGTACAGCATGATCGGCAACAGGAGGCAGGCGCCGACGATGAGCACGAGGCGGAAGGGATGGTCCACGCTCGTTAACTGTTCGTCAGCGGCTACCTGGGCTCAAACGATCCGTTGATGTCTAGGAATGGCGCGGCACGGCCCATGTCGGCGAACGTGCCACGCTCAGCAATCTCTCTCGCGGCTTGCAGAAACGCCGTCCACGCCACGCGTGCGAGCCCGCCTCCCACGCTGATCCGCCGGACTCCCATCGCCGCCAGTTGCTCCACGGTGAGAGCAGGGTTCACCACCAGCACATTCACAGGTCGGGGCGCGAGCGCATCAACGAGGGCCTTGATGTCCGATGCGGCGCGAAGGCCCGGAGCGTACAGACAGTCCGCACCGGCCTCTGCGTAGGCCGTCAGACGGCGGATCGTTTCGGCAAGGTCGGGACGTCCGACGAGGAACCCCTCGGAACGACCCGTCAACAACACTCCAGCACCAGTACGATCGATGGCTTCGCGTGCCGCTCGTATCCGCTCGACCGCGAGTCCAAGGTCGAAAAGCGGCGCCGAGGAATCGTGCGTAGAGTCCTCGATGGACAGACCTGCGATGCCGGTGGCGATTGCGGACGCCACATTGGCGGCAACGCCGGCTGGTTCAACCGCAAACCCATCTTCGAAATCTGCGTTGACAGGCACGTCCACGCCTTCACAGAGCGTTCGAAGGTGCCCGAGTTTCTCGTCGAGCCGCAGATCGTGATCCCGGTGGCCGATCGACCATGCGAATCCGGCGCTCGTGGACGCCAGCGCCTGAAAGCCCATCCTCACCAGGGACGTCGCGCTTCCCAGATCCCACGGGTTCGGAATGACGAAACACCCAGACTGGTGCAACTCACGAAAGCTGCGACAGCGAGCGGCTTGTACGGCACTGGCCACGGTTCGCTCCATACGATGGCCGGCGAACGGCTGGACGCAACCTCAGCGCACGCCGGCTACGAGACTATTCGACGATGGTGAGCTGTGAGTTCTCAACCTTGAACGGCGTGTACTCGCCGGTCCGTCCCTGAGGATCGGTGGCGGTCACCCGGTAGTGCACGGCTCCAGTGGACGCGTCAGAGGGCACGTCCCATCTGGCAACCCAGAACTCCCGTTGCGGTTGCCGCTCGTTCTGCCGGTCCCTCATCGGGATCTCGAACGTCCGGCCACCATATGTGACGTGGACGACGAGTTTCGTAGCCCTATCCCGTTGGCCGGTCTCTGGATTGACGGCAGTCATGCGGAAGCCAATCGCCTGGCCCCTCTTGAATCGGGCTTTGGGCTGGCACGTATTCGGATCGGTCAGCTGTAGAAACTCGACGACGTCGCCGTACACAACCAGCCGACGCGGGCTACCTGACTGCCCTGTCAGTGGGGCGCTCCCGATTACGGCCATCACGGCCACAACAGGCAACGTGCGGAGAACTCTGATGGACATGACGATACGCGATCGCGGGACTGGCGCTACTGAACCGCCGTGAAGACGCGCTCATCGACCGGGCTGCCGGAAATGGGCTGCAGCACGTCGCGGTAGCTCTTCGTGTGCGGGGCCGCGACATGCGCATCCAGCGCATTCTGGTCCCTCCAGGCCTCGAACACGGTGAAATGATTCGCGCGCATCGCGTGGACGAGCACGTCGAACCGCAGTGAGCCCGTCTCCTGGCGACTGGCTTCCGCAAGCTTGCTCAGAATTCCTGGAGCCTGGGCCTGGGCCCCGCCTCCGATGTCCACGTGTGAGATGACGAACACCGTGCCCGCTCCGCTGCCGGCGCCAGCGCCCGTGGACAGGGGCTTGTACGGGCGCTCATCGTAGCCGCTCACCCGCACGGGCTGCATCGCGGTTCGAAACGCCTTTGCGTGTGCGGTTGCGGTGTGCGTGTCGAGCGCAGCCTGATCCTTCCAGCGTTCGATCACGACGTAGTGGCCTGGGCGGCCGTTCTGCTCGTACGCGTCGATCCGTCCGTCGCTGTTCGCACGGCTGCTCGACTCACGATACTGCTTGATCGCCGCAACCATCGCCGCTCGAGCTGACGGCAGGACGTCCACGTACGCCACCGCGTAGACCTCGGTCGCCGCGGGCGCCTGCGCGCGGAGCGGTACGGTGGACATCAGGGGTGACACAACGATGACGATCAGGCCGATCAACGCTTCTCGCCAGGACATGGGACTCCTCTCGGAAGGAAGGAACAGCTGGATTCTAGATCCGTTTTGCGACCGGATGCCCGCGGAGTCGATTGCGACGGGCGTGAGCACGCACGCGGCCAGTACACGCCGCTGTCTAGGTGACCCACTGCCCCACTTTCACGAACGTGCCATCGGCTGGCGAGTACTGCCAGCACGCGGCGGCCGTGTCGTCGAGAAATCCACACACGACCGTCGTCGCCCATCGCGGTGTGATCTGACCCTGAATCGTGTCGGACTGCCTGATGGACGCACCGAGCTTCTCGGCCTCGGCCCTGCTGTAGCAGGAGAGATCTGCGACGAGTGTAAAGGAACCCAATGCCGTCACGCGTCCGTCCGCGTCGAGCGCCATGTACTGGCCACCTGCAGGAGAAGCCACCGCCACGGCAAATCCGCCCGGCTGGCCCGAGCGGAATTCCGCACGGCACCAAGCTGTGACAGCCCCCCGAGTCGCGCCTTCTGGGCCAGCGCCGTCAGATCCGGGGGCATGATCTGACCGTCAACCGTGGCCACCGTAAACAATCCGAAGGCCAACAAGGTGAATGCGCGGTTCATTGCGAAACTGCCTTCCGTGTGCGATGTGACACCAACACGCGATCAACGCCTGGCAGTGAAGAAGGGCGTATGCAAAAAGGGCACAGAGATTTTCATCTCTGTGCCCCTGCATCTCCGTCGCCCGTGAGGGCCAGACTACCGTCCGAATGCTACTCGACGTCTCCCACGGGGCCCCGCGCTCCAGCCAGAGGCTCGTCTGCGTCGAACGCGTACTCGATCTCTCTGTCCATATCGAGATCGTCTTCAGCCGGTGGCGGCGGCGCGGGCGGCGGCGGTGGTTCGTCCGCCGGGATCCGCACGTGCCGGTAGTACTCGAACCCGGTTCCAGCCGGGATCAACCGGCCCATCGTCACGTTCTCCTTGAGACCGCGCAGATGGTCGATCTTGCCCGAGATGGACGCTTCGGTGAGCACCCGCGTTGTTTCCTGGAACGACGCGGCCGAAATGAACGAGTCCGTTGAGAGCGATGCCTTGGTGATCCCGAGCAGCAGCGGCTGGGCGGTCGCCGGACGGCCACCGTCACCGATGACGCGCTCGTTCTCCTCGAGGAAACGGAACTTGTCCACCTGCTCGTCGATCAGGAACTCGGTATCGCCCACATCCTCGATCTTCACCCACCGCATCATCTGCCGCGCGATGACTTCGATGTGCTTGTCGTTGATGTTGACGCCCTGCAGGCGGTAGACCTCCTGAATCTCGTTCACGAGGTACTTCTGCAGTTCCTTCTCACCGAGCACCCGCAGGATGTCGTGCGGGTTGCTGGGACCATCCATGAGCTGCTCGCCCGCGCGGACGCGCTCGCCTTCGTGCACGTTGACGTGCACGCCTCTCGGCAGCGAATACTCGCGCGCCTCGGTTCCGTCATCCGGAACGATGATGACCTTGCGCAGGCCCTTGGAGACGCCGCCTTCGCGCACGATGCCGTCGATCTCGGAAATGACCGCCGGGTCGCGCGGCTTGCGCGCCTCGAACAGCTCGACCACGCGCGGAAGACCACCGGTGATGTCCTTGGTCTTGGTCGTTTCACGCGGGATCTTGGCCAGAACGTCGCCAGCCTCAACCGACTCGCCATCCTGCACCATGAGGTGGGCATGCGACGGCATGTGGTACTTGCGCGTGACCTTCCCGGCCTTGTCACGAACTTCCACCGTGGGCTGCTTCTTCTCGTCCGGCGAGTCGATGATGATGAAGCGCGAGAGGCCCGTGACCTCATCGACTTCCTCGTGCACCGTCATGCCCTCGATGATGTCCTTGAACTTGATCGTGCCCGGCTCCTCCGTGAGGATCGAGAACGTGTAAGGATCCCATTCGACGAGCGTCTGTCCCTGCTCGACCTTCTGGCCGTCCTTCACCTTGAGACGCGCGCCGTACACGATCGGGTACCGCTCGCGGTCGCGGCCCTTTTCGTCGGCCACGACAAGTGACCCGCTGCGGTTCATCACGATGAGCTGACCGCTCCTGCCGTCGGCGCCCTTGTGCGTTTCAACGACCTGCAGGCCCTGATAGCGAACGTTGCCGGCGTGCTTGGCATCCAGGGTGTTCTGCTCGGATACCCGCGACGCGGTTCCACCGATGTGGAACGTGCGCATCGTGAGCTGTGTGCCGGGCTCGCCGATCGACTGTGCCGCAATGACGCCCACCGCCTGACCGAGCTCGACCAGCCGTCCGGTCGCCAGGTCACGACCGTAGCAGCGCTTACAGACACCACGTCGTGCCGCGCAGGTCAGCACCGAGCGGATCTTCACCTTCTCGATACCGCCCTCCTGCACCGCCGACGCCTTGTCCTCGTCGATTTCCTCATTCACGTCCACGATCGTGTCGGACGTGAACGGATCGACGATGCGCTCGAGCGTCACGCGACCAACGATACGGTCACGCAGCGGCTCGATGATTTCGCCGGACTCGACAATCGCCCGGGCCTCGATGCCGTCGAGCGTTCCGCAATCGTCCTCGGAGATGATGACGTCCTGCGCCACGTCCACGAGGCGGCGCGTCAGATACCCTGAGTCGGCCGTCTTGAGCGCGGTGTCGGCCAGGCCCTTGCGCGCGCCGTGCGTCGAGATGAAGTACTGCAGCACCGTGAGGCCTTCACGGAAGTTCGACGTGATGGGCGTCTCGATGATTTCACCCGACGGCTTCGCCATCAGGCCGCGCATACCAGCCAGCTGACGAATCTGCTGCTTGGAACCACGAGCGCCTGAGTCAGCCATGATGTACACCGGATTGAACTTCTTCCCGGTGTGATCCAGCTCGGCCATTTCGCTGAACATCTCGTCGGCGATCTTCTCGGTGACCTCGGACCACACGGCGATGATCTTGTTGTAGCGCTCGCCGTTGGTGATCGCACCCTCGAGATACTGCTGTTCGACCTTGATGACTTCGTTGCGCGCGTTCTCCACCAGCTGGGGTTTGTTGCCGGGGATCACGAGATCGTCGATGCCGATCGACAGACCAGACCTCGTGGCATAGGTGAAGCCGAGGTTCTTCAGCGCATCGAGCATATCGACCGTGCGCTCGAGGCCGTAGTCCAGGTAGCACTTCTGCACGAGCTGCTGAAGACCCTTCTTCTTCAACAGGCCATTGACGTACGGCATCGCACCCGGCAGCGCCTCGTTGAGAATCACGCGGCCCACGGTGGTGTTGATGATCTTGTTCTTTACTTCCTGCACTTCGGTGTGCAGAACGTCCTGGTCATCACGCGCCGCGCTGAGATCCTGCAGCATGCCCGTGTAGCGCAGACGAATCGGTGTGAGCGTCTCCAACTCGCGAGCTTCGAGCGCCAGCAGCACGTCGTCAGGGTTGCCGAACACCCGGCCTTCACCCTTGGCCCCGATCATCGCCTTCGTGAGGTAGTAGCACCCCAGCACGATGTCCTGCGACGGCACCGTGATCGGCGCGCCGTTGGCAGGAGACAGCACGTTGTTGGACGACATCATCAGCACCGAGGCTTCGATCTGCGCCTCGGGTGACAACGGAATGTGCACGGCCATCTGGTCGCCGTCGAAGTCGGCGTTGAACGCCGTGCAGACGAGCGGATGGATACGAATCGCCTTGCCTTCCACCAGCACCGGCTCGAACGCCTGAATGCCGAGGCGGTGCAGGGTCGGTGCGCGGTTGAGCAGCACGGGGTGCTCGCGGATGACCTCCTCGAGGATGTCCCACACCTCCGGACGCTGCTGCTCGACCATCTCCTTGGCCTGCTTGATGGTGGCGACGAGCTGACGCTCTTCGAGCTTGTTGTAGATGAACGGCTTGAACAGCTCGAGCGCCATCTTCTTCGGCAGGCCGCACTGGTGGAGCTTCAGCTCCGGTCCGACGACGATGACCGAACGACCCGAGTAGTCCACGCGCTTTCCGAGCAGGTTCTGACGGAAGCGGCCCTGCTTGCCCTTGAGCGTGTCCGAAAGCGACTTGAGCGGCCGGTTGTTGGCGCCGCGCAGCACACGGCCTCGACGGCCGTTGTCGAAGAGCGCGTCCACCGCTTCCTGGAGCATCCGCTTCTCGTTGCGGATGATGACGTCTGGAGCCTTGAGCTCCATCAGCTTCTTCAACCGGTTGTTCCGGTTGATGACGCGGCGATACAGATCGTTCAGGTCCGAGGTCGCGAAGCGGCCACCGTCGAGTGGCACGAGCGGACGCAACTCCGGCGGAATCACCGGAATCACGTCGAGAATCATCCAGTTCGGCTGGTTGCTCGACTTGCGGAAGCTGTCCACCACCTTGAGCCGCTTGGCGAACTTCAACTTCTTCTGCACCGACACTTCGCTGCGCATCTTGATGCGCAGTTCTTCGGCGAGCTTCTCGATGTTGACGCGCTTGAGCAGTTCCTTGATGCCCTCGGCGCCCATCTGCGCGCGGAACTTCTGGCCGTAGTCCTCACGCGCCTTCCGGTACTGCTCCTCGTTGAGCAGCTGGTTCTGCTTCAGCTCGGTTTCGGCCGGGTCGATGACGACATAGCCTTCGAAGTAGAGGATGCGCTCGAGGTCACGAAGCGAAATATCGAGCAGGTGCCCGATACGGCTCGGC
>JABFSA010000141.1 GCA_013140775.1 Acidobacteriota bacterium
CTGCACGAACGGCAGCTGTTCGGTCTTACCCGGAGCCGCAGGTTGGAAGGTGACCGTCATCACGACAGTTGCCGGCACGTGCCGCGGGGCCTGGTTGCCACCACCGCCACCCCTTCCTCCGCCCTGTTCCTGCGCCAGCAGAAGGGTGCTCGAGACGAGTCCAGCCGTCACGCCGAGTACAACCCACGATCGAAACGCAAAGAGACCAGTCATCACTCCTCCGTCCGGGCCGGCACGGCCCAATGCGACCACGTCACCCGAAACGTGACGCCCTTCTTCCAAACATCTCGGGCCCTGACCAGATGGCTCACGTGGCGCGTCATTCTAGCGCAGTCACTCCAGGATGGCGTGACGTATCGGAGCGGACCGAGGCGGCTTCCGGTGGCCGCCGTGTGGGTGGAAGTGTAAGATTCGACGGCTGATGCCGGACACCGCCGCAGAACTCGAGGCGCGCACGATTCGGAAGGTCGCGATGCGAATCGTGCCCTTCCTGATGGTCTGCTACTTCTTTTCCTTCCTTGGCCGCTTCAACCTGGGGGTCGCAGCCCTCGACATGGTCGCGGACCTTGGCCTGTCGCCGACAGTGTTCGGGTTTGGCGGAGGGATCTTCTTCGTCTCGTACTTCCTCTGTGAAGTGCCCAGCAACCTGATGCTCGAGCGGTTCGGCGCGCGGCGCTGGATGGCCCGCATCATGATCACCTGGGGCATGCTCGCGGCCGCGATGGCGCTCGTGACCGGCCCGCAGTCGCTCTACCTGATGCGCTTTCTGCTGGGCGCGGCCCAGGCCGGATTCTTCCCAGGCGCAATCCTTTACCTGACGTACTGGTTCCCGGCCGACTATCGCGCGCGGTTCGTCGGCTGGTTCATGGTGGCCATCCCTGTGTCGAGCTTCCTGGGCTCGCCGCTCTCGGCCGCACTCCTTGGAGCGGATGGCTGGCTCGGCCTTCGCGGCTGGCAGTGGATGTTCATCCTCGAGGCGATTCCGTCGGTGCTCCTCGGCATCGTGTGCCTCTACTTCCTCAGCGACAAGCCTTCGGACGCCCACTGGTTGTCTGACGAAGAGCGAACATGGCTGCTGGCGCGTCTGCAGGCCGACGTGAAGAAGAACTCACGAGTGGGCGAAATGAGCCTCTGGCGCGTGCTGTGCAACAAACACGTGCTCGTCCTGAGTGTCGTACTCGCCGGCAGCACGGCCGTGAGCAGCGGCCTTCAGCTCTGGCAGCCGCAGATCATCAAGTCGTACGGCCTGACGAACATGCAGACGGGCCTGCTCAATGCCATCCCCTTCCTGCTGGCTTCGATCGTCATGGTGTGGGCAGGACGCCGGTCCGATCGGACCGGTGAACGGATCTGGCATGCCTCGCTGCCACTGATGCTCACCGCCGGAAGTCTCGCGTCGGCACTGGTCTTCGATTCGCTCTTCGCGATCGTCGTGATCCTCAGCCTCGCCGTGATTGGTATCTATGCCGGCAAGGGTCCCGTCTGGGCTGTGTCCACGGAGTGGCTGGCGGCGAGCTCAGCAGCAGCCGGCCTGGCGCAGATCAACGCCATCAGTAACCTTGCCGGTTTCGGCACTACGTATGTGATGGGGTTCATCAGGGATACGACCGGCAGCTACACGCTCGCGCTGCTGCCTCTCGTGGCACTGTCGGGCATCGCCGCCGTGGCCATTCTGCTCATCGGCAAAGACACACCCGCACACCTGCAGAGCAAGCAGGCCGCCGTCACGACGGCATAAAGCACGACGTCTCTAGTCTCTAGGCTCTAGGCTCTAGGCTTTAGGCTTTGGGCTCTCGGCGTACGATGGGGCATGAAGGCCGCTGCGCCCGAGTGGCTCGAACCCATGGCCGCGACGCTCACGCAGGAGCGTTTCGCCGGACCCGAATGGCTCTTCGAGCGTAAGTTCGACGGCATCAGGCTGCTCGCCTACAAACGCGGCGCGGACGTGCAGCTCTTCTCCAGGAATCGCCTGCCACAGAACCTGCCCACCATCGCCTCAGCAGTTGGTGAGCTCCCCGTGCACGACGCGATTCTGGACGGCGAGATCGACTGGGACGGTCGCAGCTATCACGTCTTCGACGTGCTGTGGCTCGATGGGCCAGTCGCGCAACTGCCGATCGAAGAACGACGTGCCCTGCTCGGGAAGCTGCCCTTCAGAGCACCGCTGCAGCGGGTCGCGCTCGTCGAGCACGAGCAGCCATGGGAACTGGCCCGACGAGAGGGCTGGGAAGGCGTCATCGCCAAGCGACGGGGATCGCCGTACGAGCATCGGCGGTCGAAGCACTGGCTCAAGATGAAGTGCGAGGCATCGCAGGAGCTCGTGGTGGGCGGATTCACAGACCCGCAAGGCACACGAGTCGGTCTCGGCGCGCTGCTCGTCGGCTACTACGAAGGCGACGACCTCGTGTATGCCGGGAAGGTCGGCACGGGCTTCGATACCCGGCTCCTTACCGAGCTTCGCGAAAGGCTCGACACGCTCGAGATTCCTGCGTCGCCGTTCACCAAGGCCACGGGTCTCCCCCGCCTGCGTATGCACTGGGTGCGCCCCTCCATCGTCGTGCAGGTCGGGTTCATCGAGTGGACGACGAATAACAAACTGCGGCACCCGCGACTGCTGGGGGTCCGTGCAGACAAAGACCCGCGCGAGGTCGTACGGGAATCCCGGTGATCTCGCATCCAGAGAAGGTCCTCTTCCCTGAAGACGGCATCACGAAGGGCGAGCTCGCGGCGTACTACGAAGCCATGGCGCCGATCGCTCTCCCCCACGTCCGGGGACGTCCGGTCACGATGGAGCGATATCCGGCGGGGATCGACAAGAAGGGCTTCTGGCAGAAGGACGTGTCGAAGGGCATGCCCGATTGGCTGAAGCGCGTCGAGGTCCCCAAGAAGGACGGCGTCGTCCATTACCCGGTGATCACGGACGCACGCTCCGTTATGTGGATGGCCAACCAGAATGCCGTCACGCAACACGTGTGGACGTCCCGGCTTCCCCATCTCGACCATCCAGATCTGTGTCTCTTCGATCTCGATCCGATCAAGGACGACCCGGCTGAGGTTCGCGGGGCGGCGGTCGATCTCCGCAACCTGCTCGAAGATCTTGGACTTCCCTCGTGGATCAAAACCTCCGGCTCCAAAGGCTTCCACATCGTCGTTCCCCTGGACGGAAAAGCGGGAATGGGTGTCGTCGCGGAGTTCGCCAATACAGTGGGCGCGGCCCTGGTAAGCCGCGCACCTGAGCGACTCACCCTGGAGTTCAAGAAAATCGATCGCCGTGGCCGGATCTACGTGGATACGGGGCGGAACGGGTTCAGCGCCACATTCGCGGCCGTGTACACCGTGCGTGCGAAGGCCGGTGCCCCCGTCTCGGCGCCGTGCACGTGGGAGGAGGTCGAGCGCGGCGAGGTCGCGCCTCAGACGTTCACGCTGCGCAACATGCGCGAGCGCGTCGCCGCGATTGGCGACCTCTGGGCTGACATGTCACGCAAGGGACGATCCCTGACACGCCCGATGGCGAAGCTGCGTCGCATGAAAGAAGCGACGTGACCAGCGCGCCTCCGCCGCGTCACCAGTGGCTGGGTTACACTTCCAAGCCGGCCCGCCCGTGCCTCGCTGACGTGAGCGCGAAGACTCGCAGGTCGGGTGTCGGGAAGTGGACCAGGCGTGGCTCTATCGCCCCGGAGGCTCTGATGGCAAAACGGTTCCTCACTCGTTGGATCGCGACATTCGGCGTAGTGGCCCTGCTGGTTCCGGGCTCGGCCTCCGCCGAAGAAGTGCGCGTGATGATCTCGGCCGGCTTCTACCAGGTCTACGCCGACCTCAGTTCCGCGTTCGAGCGCGCGACCGGCCACAAGCTGGTGACAACCCGCGGGCCATCGATGGGCGACTCGCCGGAAGCCATCCCTACCCGACTCGGCCGTGGTGAAACCGCTGATGTCGTCATTCTGGACGGCGGTGCGGCCGACGAGCTTGCGCACAAGGGGTTAGTGCGAGCCGGCACCAAGACCGAGCTCGCGCTCTCACAGATTGGCATGGTGGTCCGTGCGGGCGCCGCCAAGCCCGACATCAGCAACGTCGAAGCGTTCAAGCGACTGCTGCTGGCCGTGCAATCCATCGGCTACTCCGACAGCGGCAGCGGCACATATCTGTCTACAGTGCTGTTCCCCAAACTTGGGATTGCCGATCAGATCGCGCGGAAGAGCCGCAAGGTCCGCGGTCCTCCATCCGGAGAACCTGTGGCCGCAGTCGTCGCACGAGGCGAAGTCGAAATTGGTTTTCAACAGGTGAGCGAGCTGATTCATACCCCCGGCGTGACGTTCGTGGGCGCGCTATCGCCGGACCTGCAGCCAGGGTTTTCGTTTGTCGGAGTCATCACCACCGCGGCGAAACAGCCGGATGCCGCGATGGCATTGCTCCGCTTCCTGTCGTCTCCCCAGGCTGAGGAGACTCTGACGAAGAACGGACTGAAAGCGGCGCCGAGAAAATAGCGTCCGCGGTTCTCGCCTTTCCCATGAGCACACCCAATCCCTCACGCATCATGGAGACCGGGATGGCCTTCTGGCCAGCCAAGGTGCTCCTGTCCGCGATCGAGCTCGACATCTTCACGCTGTTGGGTCCGACAGCCATGACCGGTGATGAACTTCAGGGCGCCTTGCGGCTGCACAAACGCTCGAACCCGGATTTCTTCGATACCCTCGTCGCGCTTCGGTTCCTTGAACGTGACGGTGATGGACCAACCGCGCGCTATCGCAATACAGAAGACACGTCTGCCTTCCTCGATCGGCAGAGCCCTCATTTCATCGGCGGCTTCCTCGCCATGGCCAACGCCCGGCTCTACAGATTCTGGGGCGACCTCACGGAGGGGCTGCGAACGGGCCAGCCGCAGAACGAGCTGAAGCATTCGGGCACCTCGATGTTCGAGGAGGTCTACCGAAAGCCCGAACGCCTCGAGCAGTTCATGGACGCGATGAGCGGGATCTCGACGGGTAACTTCCAGGCCCTGGCCGACAAGTTCGACTTCTCACGCTACCAGACCATGTGTGACGTGGGCGGCTCCGTCGGACTCCTGTCGATGCTCGTCGCCAGGCGACATCCCCATCTCCGATGCATCTCCGCGGATCTTCCTTCGGCGACGGCTATCGCCACACGAAAAATCGCGGCCGCCGGCATGTCAGACTGGGTCACCGCGCAATCGCTCGACTTCTTTGCTGAGCCATTGCCTCAGGCCGACGTGATCACCATGGGGATGGTCCTTCACGACTGGAACCTCGAGAAGAAGATGCACCTCATCCGTGCCGCCTATGACGCCCTGCCGGCTGGCGGCGCCTTCATCGTGGTCGAGAATCTGATTGACGATGCGCGGCGTGAGAACGCGTTCGGGTTGATGATGTCGCTCAACATGCTGATTGAGTTCGGCGATGCCTTCGACTACACCGCCGCCGACTTCTTCGGATGGTGCCGCGAGGTCGGATTCAGGAAGACCGAACTGATTCACCTCGCAGGTCCCGCCAGCGCGGGCGTTGCATACAAGTAGTCCAATGAATACCCCTCTTCGATTGCTCGATGCCGCGGACGTGCTCAGTGGCCTCGCAGCACTTCGCACGCGTCAGCCGGTCAAGTACACCGCGTTCTACTCCAGCCAACTCGGGGGCATCGTCACGGACCCGGCGCTGATGGTGCTTCCCTTCGACGATCACATGGTGCACCGTGGTCACGGCATCTTCGATACCGCGGCCATCGTCGGAGGACGAATTTACGACCTCGAAGCGCACCTCGACAGGTTCCTGGGCTCCGCCGAGCGCTCGAGGCTCGTACTGCCAGGCTCGCGCGCGCAGATGCGCGACATCATCATCAGGACGACCGCGGCGAGCGCTCAGCGTGAGGGCTCTATTCGCTACTGGCTTTCATCCGGCCCGGGCAGCCTCGACCTCACGCCCGCGGCTGGCGCCGAGCCGGCGTTCTTCGTGATGATCTTCGGCGGATTGTCGTACCCCGAGCGCTGGTATACCGAAGGCCTGCGCGTGATGACGACGACCTACCCCATCAAGCCGCCGCTCTACGCGATTACGAAAGCGACGAACTATCTCCCCAACGTGTTGATTCAGATGGAAGCCAAGGCGGCCGGTTTCGACAACGGGGTCTTCATCGACGCAGCCGGGAATGTTGGCGAGAGCTCAAACATGAACGTCGCGTTCGTCACCATTGACGGCGTCTTCCGTCACCCAAAATTCGAGCACGTGCTCGCTGGCTGCACGTCGCTCCGGCTGCTGGAGCTGGCGAAGTCACTGGTGGGGACCACCTTCACCGGTGTCGAGGTCAGCGACATCCCGGTCGCCGAGGCACGCGCTGCCAGAGAGATGTTCATGATTGGCAGCTCGATCAAGGTTGCGCCCATCGTCCAGTGGGACGGCCGGCCGATCGGCGACGGCAAGCCCGGGCCCGGTTCCCGCGCGCTGCTGTCGTTGCTCGAGAACGACATGCGCACGAGCGACCGGCTCATCGACGTGCCGTACTAGATGGAGACCACGGCCTGAGGTGGGCAGAGCCTTGCACACGATGCGATAGGGCCGAATGAGCCTGACCGGACGATCGATCAGCAGGAAGCGCGCCAGGACTGTAGGGTGTTCCGAAAACCTGTCGGAACGGGCGTCGGGATTGCCGGGATTTCGGGACGGGTCAATCCGCCCCTTTACGTGTTCCGTAGGCGGGTGATTACGGAACGCGCACTTAGTGGACTGAGAAGACAAACTCTGGCACGTTGGGTTGGTTGACAGGTTCGATGCTAGCAAATGCGTTCGCGCCCAGATGCATCCTCGCGGCCCGCTGTGCTGCCAAGTACGACTCATGATCGGCGGTCACGCTCTCGACGCTGGTCGTGAGTTGTACGTAGATGCCGTTGGCTGTTTCCTCAACTCGCGCTGCAGGAGTCTTTAACAAGTGCTCCTTGCCGAAGAGCTCAATATATGGCGGTCCAAAAAATATTCCCCATGGCACATCCGGCAGACCGCGCCGAAGGCGATGCGTGGCAAGACCCACGACGAACGGCTCAAGGCGTAGTTGATACCGCTCGATATCACTGAAATCGGTGTCGTGCGGCACGTGGATGTATGCGAGGTCAACCCGGAAATGCCGACGCAGGCTGCTGACGAATGACAGAGCTTCTTCAGGCGAAAACGCGGATGCACTTACTCTGACGAAGACTGCGCTGTGAAATCGTCCACCAAACCAAGCGCCCCCTTCAACGGAAGGCTTCCTTCTGTTCCACAGAAAGTTCCTCTTCCAGACGTCAAGTGCCTCGTCAAGGTTCCCCGGATCGAAACGCCGATTAACCGGTTCAAAGTAATTGTACTTTTCGGGTACCCATGTGGGCACTGCTTCAAGAAGAGTTTCAAGCACCAGTCTTCCGCTATCACGGGAGCTCATTCGAGATGGACTAAGCAACCCGAAATGGACGTATTTCATGGTCTTGTTTCCCGCCGTACGACGTTTCCAGCTCCATCGATGATTGCTTTGGTGACCTTTTCGAGCCTGGGATCGTAAATGGAGATTGTGCCTCCCGACTGTTCGATTTCGGTGAGGAGCCGCCTTGACACATGTTGAGTCCGCGTACTCACCACCAAATTGAAGGTATAGCCGCCTGTCTGGGCAGCAGCGGCCTGCGCTTGGAGCTGTTTGGTAAGGGAAATGTTTTTGACATTCTTAATGTCAGTGACCCCGAAACGACTACCCATCGGAAGGTCTGGAATCGTCGTCACGCGAGTAGCGATTTCACTAACGGCCGACTGATTCTTTACAGCACCCAGATGCTCTATGACGGCCCTTTCGAATTGTCTGCCATTCGCCGCGTTCTCCGCTAAGCGTCGGGCCTTGATAAGGCTGCTAACGCCACCTGGCAGACCAGGAAGGGCTGTGGCACCTGTATCCAACAGAAGGCCCCCAACATCGAGCAGCGCCCCCGGGACATTGCCCACCGAGACGTTTGCGGCGAGGGAAGCGAGGCCGGTGCCGATGTTGAACAAGTCCCAAGCCGTCTCGATTGCTCGCCCATCGGGATCCACATAGCGAAGGGGATTGTTGCGGCTATAGGTGTACCTGTTCCACTGCTCTGGATCGACGATCGCCTTTTCGATATTCAGGACTGGATCAACTGTGGTGAACCTTCCCGTCTGACTCTGGTGATACCGCGCACCGAAGTAGTCGAATCCTGTTTCTAAGTCTTTCTCCTTGCCCCCAAACTGACGAACCTCTGGCGGAGCTGTCGGATTGCACGTGGGGCCGCAAGGTTCTCCAAACGGAAGATAGTCGTAACGTCCGACGATGGCACCCGTAGCGTCCGTCGTCATCCTCACTGAGCCAATCGCATCAGTGTGGTAGTAGATGACGGTTTCCGTCACTTGGGCGGCGGCATCAACACGTCCGAGCAAGCCACCAACGATCAGAAGAACAGCGATTTGAAGTTGTCTCATGTGCGCGCCTTTTCCAGTGAACCTATACGCTAAGAAATTACAAGATCGCGAATCAACTACGGAACACCGAAACAGAGTTTATGGGCTGAGCACCTTGACCGTCACGGATCCGGTCCGATTCGTGTACGGATCCACGACAACGGTATAAGTTCCGCTCGTTCGTACAACACATCCATTTTCAGGCACGAAACATTCTCCGAGGAAAGAAGAACCTACTGTCCTGATCGACCCCCTGGGGAAATAGGCGTTGGGACACTTCCGCCACGTCTGCCCTGAGGGAAAGTGCCGCGGCCACCACCCACTCGTCCTGGCGCCGTCGTGCCGTTACCTTGTTCGCCTGCCTGCGTTGTTGCAACCGTAACCACGAATACCCATTCGTTGTAGCGACTGCGCCCGTCGTATTGCATCAACGACTCTTGATCGCTGCGGCTCATCACGCCTTGAATTCCGCCGCGTCCAACAGGTGTCGCCGGAGATCCGGCGCCACCCTGACGACCACCGCCTGTCGGCGCACCGGCGTACACAAGATCGAACGGCTCCCTCGTGATCGGGTCCTCATATGCACGACGCAAAAACTTGCCCTTGACCAAGACATCAAGACTTGGTGGATAGGTCCCCGCAAACCGGCGCTGATACAGCGCAATCGCGTGGGCGTACTGTTCACCCCGAAAAACCAATTCTGCTTCTCGTTCCCGCCGCAGCGCTGTTGACCAAAGCGGCATCGCGACACTAGCCATGATCGCCAGAACACTCAGCGCCACCACCAGGGCGGCCATCGCGTATCCGCTTGTTCCCGTCAGGTTCACCGCTGGTCGCAACTGATGAGGGTGGGTCACGGTGCCGGCACCACACCGACCGCGTCAATCTCTTCGTACCCGGACTTCTGGGTGTAGATTTTCACAGCTTTCACCGGCAACGCGGTCGGAGCAAAGCTTACGAAGAACCAGTCAGAACACAGTGTGACGTCGGTGCCAGTCCAGACCGTGGTGTACGTATCGGTGGTGTCCTTGAGGTCTACACGCGTAATGAATCCCGCGTTGTACGTTTCGTGAACCCACACACCGGTCGCCTGGGCTGGACTCGCAAACGTTGCCTCCAGCCACTGCGCGGCAGATGAGGACGTGTTCGGCGCCCATGCCTGCGCGTTGTCGCCGCACGCCGAGACATTCGGCGCTCCGGTCGCGCGGGCCGCACTCCAATTGCCAGTGCTGTACTGACTGCTCGCCACCGCGGAATTCGCCCAGACTGTGTCAGACGGAGACGTCACGAAGTTGTACAGAGTCAGAGCGATCGGCCCTGTGGCAGCGCCGGTTGGGTCGACCTCCACCGTGTACGTGCCGCTCACCGGCAAGGTGACTGGGTTTATCTTCGCACCGGCGCAGAGATTCCCCCCGGTAGTCGCCAGCGCCGTGTTGTCCGGCTTCAGGACGCGGAACACATGGTATGGATGTCCGCAATTTGAGAACGTTGAGGTATTGATCACCGCGCGCACGATCTGTCCGACCGTACCCTCGAACGTCCACCGCCCGCGCTGCCCGGGCGCGGTCAACGCACTGCTGACCGTGACTCCGAATGTCAGAGGTCCGGTGATATCCACCACGTCATAGACTGTCACGGCGACTTGCCCCGTGGCCGAGCCATGCGGGTCCACCTCCACCGTATACGTGCCACTTACCGGCAAGTCGAGCGGTCCGGCGATCGCGCCCGCACACAAGTCTGCCCCGCTCGCCAGTACTGTGTTGTCGGGCTTCAGAACACGAAACACGTGATACGGATGTCCACACCAGGAAAACGCTGAGGTATTGATGGCCGTGCTCACGCGCTGCCCGGCCGTGCCCTCGAACGTCCAGCGCCCGCGTTGCCCCGGCGTTGTCAACGAGCCACTGACCGTGACCCCGAACGTCAGCGGTGCAGTGAGGTCCACCACGTCATAGGCCGTCACGGTGACTTGGGCGGTGGCTGCGGCGTGCGGGTCCACATCCACCGTATACGTGCCAGTCACCGGTAGATCGACCGGTCCCACGATCGCGCCCGGACAGAGGTCTCCTCCGGTGGTCACCAGCGCCGCAAGGCTGTCAGGTCTCAGAATGCGGAAGACGTGATACGGATGTCCGCACCAGGAGAAGTTCGACGTGTTGATCACCGCACTCACGCGCTGTCCGATCGTGCCCGCAAATGTCCATTGTCCGCGCTGTCCCGGCGTTGTTAACGCACCACTCGTCGTCACCCCGAACGTCAACGGGTCCGTCACGTCCACCACGTCGTAAGCCGCGACGGTGACTAGGCCCGCATCAGTTCCAGACGGGTCCACCTCCACGGTATATGTGCCACTCACAGGCAGGACAACCGGACCAATGATCGCGCCCGCACAGAGATTCGCCCCCACACTCGACAGCACTGTGTTGTCCGGCCTCAGGACGCGGAACACGTGATACGGATGGCTGCACCAGGACCAGCCGGTTGACGTATTGATGACGATGCTCACTCGGCGGCACGCGCTGCCCTCGAAGGTGAATCGACCCACTTCCCCTGATCCGATGGACAGACTGACCGGAGCACCGTCAGGGATCGCTTCTCCGCCGCACGTCGAGGTGAATGGGACCGCTCCCTTGTCAATGGCGGCGAGGAGGCGTGATCCGGCGTAGACATAGTCGCGCGCGCGGGCTGTCGTCCCCAGGTTGTGGTACTCCGTCAGGAGTTCGTTGCCCAGACCGCGGACAAACAGCGTCGTGTCGCCGGTTGCTACTTGCTTCACCCGCCAGCCATCGCCGTTGTAGGCGTACGTCTTTGTGCCGCCCGACACCGACGCCGATGCCAGCCAGTTCTCCGGCGTATAGGTAAAGGTCCCCACCGGGCTGCTGGTTTGGTTCCCGTTGGCATCGTAAGTGTACGCCCCGCCATTCTGATTGGACAGCCGAAGCGTCGTGGGCTCGTAGCTGAAGCTACTGCCACCGGCGCTCTGACGATTGCCATGCGCATCGTAGGCGTAGGCCGAGACACCTTGTGGGCCCGTGGCGCCGGTCAGGCGATCGAGGACGTCGTATTCAAAGCTCTGCCCCATGCCCGAGCGGGAGTCGCCAATCGACCCGACATTGCCCACGCGGTCGTAATTGTCGTAGCTGAGTTGCAGGTCGCTGCCGACCGAGAGACTCCGCACCCACGCACGTTCGGGGTCATAGCCAATCGTCGTCTGTAGCCCGTTGCCCGCGGTGTACGTTTCAAGGACGCCTGACGGGTGGTAGCTCATACCCGTCGCGAGCGGTCGGTCTGGCTGCGCCGCAATCTCCTCTATTACGTCGGTGATGCGGCCTTCCGCGTCGTAGTCGTACCGAATCACGCGGCCCAACGGATAGGTCATCCGCACCATGCGATCGCTTCCGTCGTACTGATAGTCCGTATAAAAAACGTTCCCCCCGACCACGTCCTGGCGTTGCTGCACCCGCCCGGTCGCCGGGTCACGCACCCAGACCGTCGTGCCTGTGCCATTCTTCACGGTCCACGGATGATCGGTATAAGGCTCATACGTGTAGGTCGTGACCTGGCTGCCCATGGTGATCGTGGTCAGCCTGTCGTTCCCGTCGTGTTGGTAGATGAAGAGTGTGCCCTTCGCGTCTACCTTCCGTTTCAAAACACCCGCATCGTCGTAAATGGTGTATTGGGTGGTCCCGGATTCGGGATGAGTCTCGCTGGTCAAGAGACCGGTTGTGTTACTGCGCACCCAGGTGCGGGTGTGGCCGGTGGGTGTCGTGACCTGCTTGAGATTGCCCCGGACATCGTAGCTATAGCCCCAGGTCTGTGCGTCGGCATCGAGGACGGTCACCAGGCGCGCATCGTCCGGATGCCCATAGGCGCGATAGGTCAGCAGCGTGTCGCGGTCCTCTTCATCGCGCTCCGTCACCGCGGTATTGGCATCGTCATAGAAACGACGACGCGTGGAGCCGTCCGGATGCTCCTCCTCCGTGAGACGGCCCAGGGCGTCATACGAGCGGTGGATCCCGATGTCTGTGCCGCCGTCTTCGAAGGGGTGGCTCTGATACGTCACCCGGCCTTCGCCGTCATACTCGGTGCGCGTGCGCACACCGACGGCGTTGAGAGTGTCAATCGGCCGACCAAAACCATCCGTCGTCGTCGTGAGTTCGCTGGCGCCGCGCGTCGTGGTGGTCGTGGTGTCCGTGTACTCCACGACAATCGGGGCAGTGCCACCCGGCGGTTGCATCTCCGTCAGCCGGCCCAGGTCATCGTATTGGTAGGTGGTGGTGCGATTCGCCATCGTCTCCGAGGCGGCCGTGCCGTCTTCATTGATCTCCCGGGTGACGACGACGCCCGGCGTCGTGCTGTCCTTCACGACGCCCCACTCGTAGGTAAAGCTTGTCCCCTTCCCGTTCTCTTTCGTGGCCGTCGCGACATTGCCGCGTGCGTCCGGGGTGAAGGTCGTCGTAAAGCCGTCGACGGTCTCGGAGGTTTTGAAGCCCGTCGTCGTGTTGTACGTCCAGGACCGCGTCGTCGAGACGCCGTTCTCCGTGACGGTCGCCGTCGCCGGCAGCCCGAGCTGCATATACGGCGTGGACGTGAGATGCGTGTAGGTCTTCGTCGTCGTCCGACGGATACCATTGTCCGGCCCGCGCTCCGTAATCGTCACCGGCTGGTGGATGTTATAGAAAGCGGTGCCGAGGCTGCCGTAGCTGTACTGAGTCTTATGCGTAGTGTCATCGCGCGTGATCGCGCGTTCAGACAAGGCCGATAAGCCAAAGACGATGCCGCCCCCGGGATTCCGCGCGGCCTGCAGATTCTGGTAGAGGCGTTCGTCTGTTTCGACCACCACGCCGTCTGTGCGCACCTCCACCCGATCCACTCGCCAGGCACCTTCGAGGACCTGCCCCGGATCATCCGGCTCGTAGTAGTAGATGAGTTCCGTGCCATCGGGACGCGTCACCAGCGTAAACGGCTCGGTTTCCACCCCCTGGGGTTCGAAGGTCCACGTCGACTCCTGGACACTATCGTTGGCGACCCGTCGGATCAGTACATTGTGCGGGACCCCTGTCCCGAAGATCTCCGCGTTCGTGGTCACAATCTGATAAAACCGCTCACCCCACTCATACTGGATGGTCCCCCCTGCGGGGTCGTCACCTTCTCGATCTTGCCGTCGTCCAAGTCGCCCGGCGCGCTCTTGTACTCAAACGCCCATCCCGATCCCTCCGGTGGCGTCATCGTGCGCAGCTGGCCATCCACGAAGCCGTACTCCGACGTGCGGCCCTCATACGTCATGGAGCCCGGGATCCACGGGTCATCACTTTCACCAAACGTGATCTCGCGGACCTCGCCGTTGCCGAGATCCTGCGTCACCGACGCCAGCCGGGCCTGCGCGCCCTCCGTGGCCACCCATGTCACGGTGACGGTATTCCCAAAGGCATCCGTGACCTGCTGCAACCACCCCTCTCCCGGACACCCACCTGACGCCTCCGCGCAATAGGTCGCGACGGTGCCGTCGGGCTGATTCAGGATGCGCGCGACGCGGTCGTAAATCCCAAAATTCGACAAGAGGACGTTGTATTGCGTGAGGGGGGTCGTCGGGTGGTACATGGGCTGGACCAAGTACGTCGTGCGGATGGCGCCCTGCTCGAGTGTTTGAAAACTCGGGGTCTTACGGCGCTCCTGCTCGAGGTCCCACGGTGAGACCGTGAGGTCGGCTTCCGTGAGCCACCGATCAGCCCCAGGCCGCTCCACGACCTGCATCGGCACCCCGGCGATCCCCATCCGCCAGCCTTTGCCAAATGTGCTGTTCGAGAAAACACGCTCGATGCGCAAGGAGCGTCCACCGTTGCCCGGCAACGCCAGGTCGGTAAACCGGAGAATCAAATTGTTACTGGCGGTGTCGAAGGCTTCGAATGGCAAGAGCGACAAGTAGTCGCGATTCGGCTGGAAGCCCTTCTCATCCGGCGCCGCCACCTGCACCGGCGTCTGAGCCGCAGCCCCCGCCGCCACCCCCACCACGA
>JABFSA010000132.1 GCA_013140775.1 Acidobacteriota bacterium
AGCGGGATTCGGGATTCGGGATGCGGGACTCGGGATTCGGGGCTCGACGATGACTGTCGGACGAGCTCGACAAGGTCGTTCTCGGGCTCGGGACCGAGTACCTCGGTCACTCCCCGCTCTCGCAGCCAGTCGGCATTGAGCGGCGCGTACAAGCCGTACGCGCACAGCAGTGCGGACGGGTTCACGACTCGCGCACGGTCGATCAACGGCGCGGCAAGTCGCGTGGCGGTGTGCATCGGGAGATAGAACGCGATGAGCGCTGCCGCGTTCAGCTGATCGTCCGTCACAGGCGTGCGCGACGTGTCAACGCATTCGACTTCAACGTTCGACGCCCGCAGCCACGCGGCAGGCGACGCCAGCCCGAAGGGCTGTCGCCCGAGATCGTAGGTGGAGATCAGGAGCACCCGCACCCACTCATTGTATGGAAAAGGATTATTCTCTGAGGCCGTGACCTCGAACGACCGCACATTCTTCGGCCACCCGCGCGGGCTCGCGACGCTGTTCTTCACCGAAATGTGGGAACGGTTCAGCTTCTACGGGATGCGGGCGCTGCTGATCCTGTTCATGACCGCTGCCCCGGCAGCGGGCGGGTTGGGATACGACGCGGCCACCGCGGGATCGGTCTACGGGCTCTACACCTTTGGCGTATATGCCCTTGCGTTACCCGGAGGATGGATCGCTGACCGTCTCATCGGCCAGCGGCGCGCCGTGCTCTACGGCGGCGTGCTCATCGCGCTAGGGCACTACAGCCTGGCGGTGCCGTGGACCGGCACCTTCTACCTCGGCCTCTTCCTGATCGTCCTCGGCACCGGCCTCCTCAAACCCAACATCAGCGCCATCGTCGGCGACCTCTATCCCGAGAAAGGCGCGCGGCGTGACGCCGGGTTTTCGATCTTCTACATGGGGATCAACGCCGGAGCGATTCTTGGTCCGCTCATCTGCTCGTGGCTGGGTGAACCGCGTGAGGGCGCCACGTGGGTCAACTGGCACTACGGCTTCGGCGCCGCCGGGGTCGGCATGACCTTCGCGCTTATCCAGTACGTGGCCGGCATGAAACACCTTCAAGGCGCCGGTGAGATGAAGGAGGACTCAGGCCAGCCTGCACGCACGTCTGCAGCGAAGCGACAGTTCCTCGCAGGACTAGTCGTCACCGCGGTGCTCGTGGCGATCATGGCCGCCTTGAACGTGTCCGGCACGATTCCGCTCTCGGCTTTTGCTGAGCGCGTGTTTTACGTGGTGACACTCCTCTTTGTCGCCTACTTTGCGTTCGTCATTTTCTTCGTCGCACAGACGACTGTGGAACGGCAGCGATTGACGGTCTGCTTCTTCCTCTGCATCGGTGCGGCGATGTTCTGGTCGGGATTCGAGCAGGCCGGTTCGGCTCTCAATCTTTTCGCGCGCGACCTCACCGACCGCACCATGTTCGGTACCGAGATCACCGCGGGCGCGCTCCAGTCGGTCAACCCGACCTTGATCGTCATCTTTGCGCCGATTGTGGGGATGCTGTGGGTCACACTCGGCGCGAGAAACCCCTCGATGGCCGTCAAGTTCGGGCTGGGCCTCGTCCTCCTTGGCGTTGGTTTCCTTGTCATGGCGTGGGCGTCCATGTCGCTCGTGGATGGGAAGGTCGGGATGAGGTGGCTCGTCGCGACGTACTTCTTTCACACCGTTGGCGAGCTGTGCCTCAGTCCCGTGGGGTTGAGCAGCATGACCAAACTCGCCCCGGACCGGCTGCAGGGGCAGATCATGGGCACCTGGTTCATGGGCGCCGCCCTCGGGAACCTCATCGCGGGCATGGTGACGCGCTTCCTGCCGGAGGCCGAGTCCATGGAAACCGCGATGCAGAACGGTGTGCAGCTCTTCGGTCTCGTGGCGGCTATCGCCTGTGGCGCCGGCCTGCTGTTCATCGTGTTCGCTCGACCGCTTCGACGGATGCAGGCGGGCGTGAACTGAGCGAGACTTAGGGCATGGCCCTCGACGAATACAAGAAGAAGCGCGACTTCACCAAATCACCCGAACCCGCTGGCAAGGACGGCCGCAAGTCACCGGCCGGAAAGACCGCTCGCTTCTTCTGCGTTCAGAAGCATCTGGCCAGTCATCTCCACTACGACCTGCGCCTGGAGCACAACGGCGTGCTGTTGTCGTGGGCGGTCCCGAAGGGGCCGGCACTCGATCCCGCCACGAATCGCCTCGCCATGCACGTCGAGGATCATCCGTTCGAATATGGAGAGTTCGAGGGTGTCATTCCCGAGGGCTACGGCGCCGGGATCGTGATGCTCTGGGATCGCGGCACCTGGACCCCCGAATCAGACGACGTCGAGGCCGCGCTGGCGAAAGGGGACCTGAAATTCACGCTGGACGGCTACAAGCTGAAGGGTTCGTGGGTGCTCGTGCGCACCAAGGGCGGCGCAAAGTGGTCCTCTGGTGACTCCGATCGGTCGTGGCTCCTGATCAAGCATCGCGACCAGTGGTCCGGGGAACTCGACATCACCGAGTTCGCTCCGCTCAGCGTCAAGAGCGAAGGCGACTTTGCGGACATCCTGGCCGAAGACAACCCCGACGTGTGGCGCTCAAACCGACCCGCGCAGGGCGGCGACACCGGCAAGCTGTTCGAGCGCATCATCGCGCAGGCAGTAGCGATGAAGACGGGTCGCTCTGAGGGTTCGGAGGGTTCGAAAGCGTCGAGTCGTTCGGAGAGTTCGAAACGTTCGAGTCGAGCCACGACCACGAAGAAGGCGGCGGCTTCGAAGAAACGCTGAGTTGCGCCGCGCGGCATCGGGAAGCGCCGTAGAATTGGAAAGTGACCTCCACGTGGCCGCTAACGGCGGCTTCGCTCGTTGTCGATCTGCAGCGTATATTTGCCTCACGCCTGCGCTCGGTCGTGGCGTACGGTCCACAGCTCGACGGCGATACTGACCATCCGCTGACGTGTCTGGCGCTCGTTGAGTCACTGGGAGTCTCTGACCTCGAGGCGTGCGCCGGCCTGGCGCGTCAGTGGAGGCAACGCAGCCTCGGCATTCCGCTGATCCTTCCGGTTCAGGAGTTCCAGCGATCGCTCGACGCGTTTCCGCTCGAGTACAGCGAAATCATCCGGACACACGCGCGCGTGTTCGGTGACGATCCCTTTGTCAACATTTCAATCTCGATGGAAGACCTGCGACGGGCCTGCGAGGCGCAGGTCAAGAGCCACCTGGTGCATTTGCGCGAAGGATTCATCGAGTCGGCGGGTCGGCCAGAAGGGATTGCGGATCTGGTGACGACATCCGCGCCTTCGTTCGCCGCCCTTCTGAGAAGCGTCGCTCGCCTCGCCGGCACATCACCCGATGGTCGTGCGGAGTCTGCGCGAGCGGGCGCCACCGCCGCGGGACTGCCCGATGGCGTCGTCTCGGACGTTCTCGCGCTCGAACATCGCTCCCACCTGCCAGCCACTGACGCTGCGCGGCTGTTTCCGGCCTATCTCGGCGCCGTCGAACAGCTCGCGAGAGCGGTTGACAGTTGGCGCGGATAGAACTGTGCTTTGTGGTTCTCTCGTTCTTTGTTTCGCCATGAAGGCCGCTGACGGCGACTTAACCGCGAAGGCCGCGAAGTTCACGAAGAAGCCATTTTCAAACCCTATTTCTCTTCGTTTTCTTCGTGCGCTTCGTGGTTGTCTTGTCGCAACGCTGCTAACCGCAGGCACCGCGGGCGCACAGCAGATCCCGGCGCTGACGCAGCCGGTGAACGACTTCGCCAATGTGGTCGATGCGCCGAGCGAAGCCGCGATGAGCGATCTGATTCGTTCCTTGCAGCAGGCCAGTGGTGATGTGGTCGTGGTCGCCACCGTGGACACGTTTGCCCCGTACGCCGACCTGCGTGAGTACGCCGTCCAAATGTTCCAGAACGGCGGCAAAGGAATCGGCCAGCGCGGCAAGGACAACGGCCTTCTGGTGGTAGTGGCCGTCAAGGATCGCCAGGTCTGGGTCGAGGTGGGCTACGACCTGGAGCAGTTCGTCACCGACGGGTTCGCCGGCGAAACCAGCCGCCAGTTCATGACGCCCGAGTTCCGGCGCGGCGACTATGGCGCGGGCCTGCTGGCCGGCGTCTCTCGGATCGTCGCCCGCATCGCCGAGCGCCGGAACGTCACGATTCAGGGCGTACGGCCGGATCCGGAACCTTCCGCGCCCTCGGGAGAATCGCTGCGCTCGGTGATCATCGGTCTCTTCGTCCTGTTTGCGGTCATCAACGCGATTGCAGGACGAACGCGCAGAGGCCGCCGTCTTGCACGTCAGTGGGGCGGCATCCCTGGCGGATGGCACAGCGGCGCGGGACCGTTCGGGGGCGGATTCGGCGGCCGTGGCGGCGGAGGCGGCTTCGGTGGCGGCTTCGGTGGATTTGGAGGCGGCCGAAGCGGTGGCGGGTTTCGACGTGTTTGCCGGGGAATGGGAGAAAACGAATCCGCTGGTCCGCACCGTGTTTCGCGCCACCGCCGACGGCCGGATGCTGCGACCCGATGCGCGGACGGC
>JABFSA010000114.1 GCA_013140775.1 Acidobacteriota bacterium
GGCAAGTGGTGTTCCGTGGCCGGGTTTACATCCGGGAGGGAATAGGCGGACTCACTTTTCGGCCGGTTTCGTGAAGCGCCGCGGGGCCGCGGTTTCTGCTGGTTTCCAAAACCGCAATAGAGGTTACGAAACTGCCAGAGCTCAGCCGATCAACCAGACCGTGCCGACGACGATGGCGGCGATGGACGCGGCAGCCATCATGGCTCGATGCATCTGTGAGTGACCGGGCGAGCGGCTGCCGAGCAGTCCGGCGAGCGCCGCGAATCCGGTCATCGCGGCTACCGTGCCCGCGCCGAACGCGGTGACGTAGGCGATACCGGCGGCGCGTGTCGGCAGGGCCAGCGCAGGAAGGACGCCGATGAAATGCGAACTCCCGGCGACGCCGTGCAGGACGCCGAGGCAGAACGATGCATGCGCGTGCCCCAGACGCCGCAGCCAGTGTGGACCGGACTGCACGTGCAGGTGATCGTGCGTCGCTGCCGCCCCGTGGCGGTGCGGCGCGTGCTGTACACGCACGCTGCGCCGGAGCGCCCACAAGCCAACGCCGATGAGCGCGCCGCCGACGATGCGCTCGCTCCAGGCGGAGATGACGTCGATGGGCGGCAGAAGGTCGCGCAGCAGGACGGCGAGGATGGCGACGAGGACAACGCCGGATGCGTGGCCGATGCCCCAGGTCCAGCCGGCAAGCCAGCCGCGCTGGCGGCTCTCGATGGCCAGCGGACCTACGGCTGCGAGATGGTCCGGGCCAGCGAGCACGTGGAAGAAACCGGCGAGTGCGCCGGTCAGCGCGATCAACATGGGACCCGCACTATTTTGGTGCCATCCGTATGGCGCCGTCGAGCCGGATGGTCTCGCCGTTCAGCATTTCGTTTTCAAAGATGTGGCGCACGAGCGCCGCGTACTCGTCTGGTTTCCCGAGCCGTGAAGGGAAGGGCACCTGCTGCGCGAGCGATTGTCGCGCGGCTTCCGGCAGTCCGGCGAGGAGCGGCGTGTCGAAGGTGCCAGGTGCGATCGTCATGACGCGGACACCCATGCGTGCGAATTCACGTGCGAGGGGCAGCGTCATGGCCACGATCCCGCCTTTGGACGCGGAGTACGCGGCCTGGCCGATCTGGCCGTCGAAGGCGGCGACCGATGCTGTCGTGACGATCACGCCGCGCTCCCCGGCGGGAGAGGCGTCGTTTCGGGCCATCGCGGCAGCAGCGAGGCGGACCGCGTTGAATGTGCCGATCAGGTTCACGTTGATCGAGCGGACGAAGTGGGCGAGGGGCTGAACGCCCTCCTTCGGGAGCACACGCTCGGCGACGGCGATCCCTGCGGCGCACACGAGGCCGTGGACCGCTCCGAAGGTCTGCAGCGCCGCCTCGACCGCCCGCTCCATCTCAGCGTCGCTCGTGACGTCAGTTCTGACGAATCGAACGCGATCGCCCAGCCGTGCGGTCGCCGCAGCGCCGGCTGCCTCGTTGATATCGACAATGACCGCACGTCCTCCCGCTGAGACGATGGTCTCGACCGTCGCGGCGCCGAGGCCGGACGCGCCTCCAGTGACGATGACCGTGCGGTCGGCAAGTTTCACGGGGAGATTCTACCAGCCGGAAAAACAAAGGGCCGGCGATCCTTAGATCACCGGCCCTGAACGAGAACGGTTCGAACGCCCGAACGTTGCTAAACCGTCGGCTTGTGCACCACGTCGGCGACGTCCTGCTTGCCGCGACCGGTCTTGAGGCCCTGGATCTGGAGTGTCGGCTGCTCCTTGAGCACTTCCTGCCGATACAGTCGCTCCATCTCCTGATGCTGACGGAGTTCCTCGGGCGAAAGCTTCTTCCGGGCGGCCAGCTTCTCCTCGCGCGCGTTCTTGGCGATGCCGAGCTCGTCGAGGTCCGTCTGCTTACCCTTGGCCACCGCCTCGGCGTTGAGGACGAGCGAATGGTTCTTGCTGTCCATCTGCACTTCCTTGCCGCCGGCGAAGATCTCGTGGCGTCCGTGCTCCTCGTACCACTTGGTCAGCGTCGCCGTCATGTGCATCTTCTCGATGATGTTCCGCCAGCCGATGCCCGTGTTGTAGGCGCAGAAGGAGATTTCGCCCTGCTGCGTGGCGTACGGAATGATGCACATCTCGGTGCGTCGGAAGTCGTAGTTGAAGAGATCCTGGAACCACATGCCCGCGATGAAGAGGAAGTTCCAGCGATCCGAACGCCGCTTCTCGATGTCTGAGATCGTCCGGTCGCCGCTCACCTTGCCGTAGTCCCTACCGGTGGCGCCAAACGTCTTGTCGAACTTCTTCATCAGGTCGGCGATCCGGAAGTGTGTCGGCGCCTTGAACGGGTCGTAGTTCCGCATCAGCGCCAGCGCCATGCCGGCCACCGACAGGAACTTGCCGCGCGCAGCGTCGTTCACTTCGGCGACGTCCTTCGCGAGTTGATCGGCCCGGAGGAACGCGGTCACGGGAACCGCTTCCTTGGTTTCCTTGTCAATCATCACCGCCATGCCGATGCCGCAGTTCGGGTGGCATCCGCAGGTCAGCTGGCCCCACTCGCGGTCCGGTCCGTGGACGACGTCGGCCCAGTCGGTGAAGGTGGACATGAACGAGATGGGGAACCAGTCACGAATCGGTTCGCCAATTCCCGTCTGGTTCTTCACGTCGTGCGCCAGGTGCGAGAGGGTGTAGCGCTGCGCCGCACGCCGCTCGGGCGTCACCTCTTCGTCACGGCCGGTGAACGAGACCGGCTGGAACGAGAGGAAGTTGATCCGCTTCGGATTGTCGAGCGCGAATTCGATGACGCGTCCGACCTGCTCGTTGTTGACGCCGTTGACGATCGTGATGACCGGCACGATGTCCACACCCGCCTGGTAAAGGTTTTCGATCGCGCGGAGTTTCACGTCGAACAGATTGCCGACACGGCGATGTGCGTTGGCCGCGTTGCCGATGCCGTCGAACTGCAGGTAGGCATAGCGGAGGCCCGCTTCAGCCGCGGCCTTGGCAAACTCCGGACTCTTGGCGAATTCGATGCCGTTGGTGGCTGCCTGCACGCTGTTGTAGCCGACCTTCCGTGCGTACCGGACCGCATCGAGGAAGTACGGCGACATCGTGGGCTCGCCACCGGAGAACTGCACGGACATCTGCCGGCGCGGCTTGATGGTGATCGCGTTATCGAGCACCTGCTTGATGTCTTCCCAGGTTAGTTCGTGGACGAAACCCACCTGGTTTGCATCCATGAAACACGGGTCGCACATCATGTTGCAGCGGTTGGTCAGGTCAACCGTCAGCACCGAGCCCCGGCCGTGCTGCACCGTGGAGCTGCCGTGGTTGTGGAGCTTTTCGTCGTTATGGGCGCGGATGTCGCGTCCCGGAAAGACCTCTTCGAGATGCTTGAAGAACGCCGGATCCATTGCCATGACGTCTTCGAAATGGCCATGGAGGGGGCAGTCCTTGACCATGAGGATCTTGCCGTCGCGTTCGATGATCGTCGCTTTGATCTCGCCGACCTTCTCGTTGAGCAGAATGGAGACGTCCTTCTTGCCGTCGAGAATCTCCTGCCGCGCTTCGCGCGTGCAGGTGGGGCAGAGCGAATCGGTCTGGCGCGGCCAGCCGAGGGGCGGCTTGGTTTTCTGGTGCGACTTGAGGAGCGGCTTGTCCGACCAGCGTGGTGTGAAGGACGGGTTCTGCTTCACCTTGTTAGCGGCGGAAAAGACCGACCAAATCCCGTTGGCGGCGATCGACATTCCCTTTTCCACGTACTTCATCGGCGCATGCATCAACATTTCTCCTTCGTCCCAGGGCCTGACACGACCCCTTGAATTTTGTCGGTCATTCTACGGGGTTGTCCGCGGTAAAATTCCCACTTTCCAGCGGATTGGCACGAATGGGGGCTGGTTGGGCAGTACGACCATCCGGCGGCTCTCCGATTCAGGCCTCCCAGGCGCGGGCTTCCCCCTCGCGCTCCCGGCGTCCCCAAGGCTCAGTCGTGTATGTATTGTGAAAAGAGATTGAATATCTAAGAACATTGTATTTAACTTATGGGTCCTTCCCCTTGTATAACGGTTCTTCCATGTCCACCTGTATGAAACCCTCCGACGCTGCTCAGCCCGACGCTTGTCCCTCGACCCTGATCGAGACGGACACGATCGCGCCGACGGCGCAGGGTCTCTACGACCCGAACGTCGAGCACGATGCGTGCGGCGTCGGCTTCGTCGTGGACATGAAGGGCCGCCGCTCGCACAAAATCGTGAGCCAGGCGCTCCGGGTACTGATGAATCTCGAGCATCGGGGCGCCTGCGGCTGCGAAGCCAACACGGGGGACGGTGCGGGCATTCTTGTCCAGATGCCCGACAAGTTTTTCCGCAAGGTTGCACCGTTCACGCTGCCGGCAAAGGGCGCCTACGGTGCGGGGCTCGTATTCCTGCCGCGCGATGAGCGCGATCGCGCCACCGTCGTCGCGCTGACTGAGCGAATCATCAGTGAAGAGGGACAGGATTTCCTCGGCTGGCGCGAGGTGCCGTACGACAACTCGTTGCTCGGTGACAGCGCCAAGGCCACGCAGCCGGTCTTCCGCCACGTGTTCATCGGCGCGCGCGGTGCATGCGCGAGCGACGGGCAGGCTTTTGAGCGCAAGCTCTACGTCATCCGTAAGCGATTCGAGCGCGCGGTGGATGCGCTCGACATCAATCCGCTCTCCCGACGCTTCTGCTACATCGTCAGCCTGTCGGCGCGGACGCTGATCTACAAAGGGATGCTGACAGCGCAGCAGCTGCAGCCGATGTTTCCGGATCTGTCGGACCTCGATCTGGAGTCGGCGCTCGCGCTCGTGCATCAACGTTTCAGCACGAACACGTTTCCCTCGTGGCCGCTGGCCCATCCCTATCGCTTCGTGGCGCACAACGGCGAGATCAACACCCTGCGCGGCAACATCAACTGGATGCGCGCGCGCGAAGGGTTGCTGCGCTCTGAAGTGTTTGGCGACGACCTGAAGAAGGTGCTGCCAGTCATCCGGGAGGGTGGGAGCGATACCGCGACGTTCGACAACGTGCTGGAACTGCTCGTGATGGCGGGGCGGTCGCTGCCGCACGCCATCCTGATGATGATTCCCGAGCCCTGGAGCGGCGATAAGGGAATGAGCCCCGAGCGCAAGGCGTTCTACCAGTACCACGCCTCGCTGATGGAGCCGTGGGACGGTCCCGCGTCGATCGCGTTCACCGATGGCACCGTGATTGGGGCGGTGCTCGATCGCAACGGGCTTCGTCCGTCACGCTACTACGTCACCAAGGACGACCTTGTCGTGATGGCGTCAGAGGTCGGTGTGCTCGACTTCCCGCCGGAAGACGTGCTCATGAAGGGACGGCTGAACCCCGGCCGCATTTTCCTGGTGGACACGTCCAAGGGCCGCATCATCGGCGACGACGAGATCAAGTCGGAGCTGGCGGCGGCAGAGCCGTACGGCGAGTGGCTCAGTGCCAACCTGGTGGACATCGACGACATGCCCGCGGGTAAGGTTGAGGAGCCCGATCACGCGGCGGTGCTCAATCGGCAGCAGGCGTTCGGGTACACGCAAGAGGACTTGCGCGTGCTGCTGGCGCCGATGGCGAGCAGCGGCGAAGAGCCGATCGGGTCGATGGGAACGGATACGTCGCTTGCGGTGCTGTCGAACCGGCCGCGGCTGCTGTTCGACTACTTCAAGCAGCTGTTTGCCCAGGTGACGAATCCGCCTCTCGACGCGATCCGCGAAGAGCTGATCACGGACATGGGGTCGACGATCGGGCCGGAGCGGAATCTGCTTCGACCTGAGCCCGAGTCGTGTCTGCAGATCAAGATCAAGTACCCGATCATTCATAACGAGCATGTGGCGAAGCTGCGCCACCTGACGCCGGATTCGCGGTTCAGTTCAACGGTGCTGCCGTTGCTCTACGCGCCTGATACCGGCGGTGCGGGCCTCAAGCAGGCGATGACGGACCTCTGCCAGAAAGCGAGCGAGGCGGTCGCGGCCGGTTTCAACGTGCTGATCCTTTCGGATCGCGGTGTCGGTCCAACGCTGGCGCCGATTCCCAGCCTCCTGGCGACGGCCGGTGTGCACCATCACCTCGTCCGCGAGGGGACCCGCACGCGTTGTGCGCTCGTGGTCGAGTGCGGCGACGCGCGCGAAGTGCACCACGTGTCGCTGCTCCTGGGGTACGGCGCGGGAGTCGTCAATCCGTACCTGGCGTTCGAGACCATCGACGACATGATCCGGCAGGGCATGTTGACCGGGATCGATCGTGACAAGGCGATCGCCAACTACATCAAGGCGCTCAACAAGGGCGTGTTGAAGGTGATGTCGAAGATGGGTATCTCCACGCTGCAGAGCTACTGCGGCGCCCAGATATTCGAGGCGATCGGGTTGCGTCAGGAGCTTGTCGATCGGTACTTCACGCACACGACATCCCGAGTGAGCGGCGTGGGCATTGGTGTGCTCGCCGATGAGCTGCGTCTGCGCCACGACCATGCGTTCGGGCACCGGCCGGCCGGTACGGTGGAGCTCGAAGGCGGCGGCGAGTACCAGTGGCGGCGTGACGGGGAATACCACCTGTTCAACCCGGACACGGTGTTCAAGCTGCAGCATGCGACGCGCAGCGGTCAGTACTCCATCTTCAAGGACTATACGCGGCAGGTCGATCGACAGAACGAGCATCTGGCCACCCTGAGAGGACTGTTCCGCTTCAAGCCGGCAGGGCCGCCCGTCCCGATCGACGAGGTCGAACCGGCGGCGGCCATCTTCAAGCGGTTCTCGACCGGCGCGATGTCGTACGGCTCGATCAGCCAGGAGGCGCACGAGACGCTCGCGATTGCGATGAACCGCCTTGGCGGCAAATCGAACACGGGCGAGGGCGGTGAGGATCCCGCTCGCAATATTCCCGACGCCAATGGCGACTCGCGCCGCAGCGCGATCAGGCAGGTCGCCTCTGCGCGGTTCGGTGTGACGAGCGAATACCTCGTCAATTGCTCCGATCTGCAGATCAAGATGGCGCAGGGCGCCAAGCCAGGTGAAGGCGGCCAGCTTCCGGGACCGAAGGTCTATCCGTGGATCGCCAAGACGCGCTTCGCGACGCCGTATGTGGGGTTGATTTCACCGCCCCCGCACCACGACATCTATTCGATCGAGGATCTGGCGCAGCTGATCTACGACCTGAAGAACTCGAACCCTGTTGCGCGGATTCACGTGAAGCTGGTTGCCGAGGGCGGAGTGGGCACGGTCGCCGCGGGTGTGGCGAAGGCGCATTCGGACGTCGTGCTGATCTCCGGTCACGATGGCGGGACGGGCGCGTCGCCTTTGACGAGCCTGAAGCACGCCGGGTTGCCCTGGGAGCTCGGGCTTGCCGAGACGCAGCAGGTGCTCGTCTACAACAGGCTTCGCGATCGCATCACGGTGCAGGTGGACGGCCAGTTGAAGACCGGCCGCGACGTGGTGATTGGCGCGCTGCTCGGCGCCGAGGAGTACGGGTTTGCCACCGCGCCGCTCGTGGTGATGGGGTGCGTCATGATGCGCGTCTGCCATCTGAATACGTGCCCGGTCGGAATCGCCACCCAGGATCCCGAGCTGCGGAAGCATTTCACCGGCAAGGCGGAGTTCGTCGAAAACTTCTTCCGGTTCATTGCGCAGGAAGTCCGCGAGCTGATGGCCGAGCTCGGTTTCAGGACGATGGACGAGATGATCGGGCGGGCGGACTGCCTGGATGTTGACGCGGCGACCGCGCACTGGAAGGCGAGCGGACTCGACCTCGGTCCGCTGCTGCAGGTGCCCGAGCTTCCGAGTGTCGCGAGACGTAAAGTGCGCGAGCAGGATCATGGTCTCGACACCGCGTTCGACAACGAGCTGATCGCGCGGTGCACGCCGGCGCTCGAGCATGGCACGCCGGTTGAGTTCAGCTCGTTCATCCGCAACTCGGATCGAACGGTCGGCACGATGCTCGGCTACGAGATTACCAAGCGGTACGGTGGAGCGGGACTGCCCGAGAACACGATCAAGATCACACTGGCCGGATCGGCCGGGCAGAGCTTTGGCGCGTTCCTGCCGCGCGGCGTGATGATGACCATCGTGGGCGACGCGAACGACGGCTTCGGTAAGGGATTGTCAGGTGGCCGTCTCGTGGCGTTCCCGCCGCGACAGTCCACGTTCAAGTCGAACGAGAACATCATCCTGGGCAACGTGGCTTTCTACGGTGCGACAAGTGGAGAAGCATTCGTGAGCGGGGTGGCGGGCGAGCGGTTCTGTGTTCGCAACAGCGGCGTGAACGTCGTCGTCGAGGGCGTTGGCGACCATGGTTGCGAGTACATGACCGGCGGACGCGTGGTCGTGCTCGGACGAACCGGGCGCAACTTCGCGGCTGGCATGAGCGGCGGCATCGCGTACGTGCTCGATGCAGACGGAATGTTCGACCGCAGGTGCAATCTCGAGATGGTCGATCTGGAGCCTCTCGTCGAGGCCGAGGATGTGGACTATGTCCAGGTGGCGCTCATGAAGCACGTGACGCTGACCGGCAGTCGATACGCGGCGCGCCTCCTTGAAGAGTGGGCGACGCTGCAGCGGCGGATCGTGAAGGTCATGCCGCGGGAGTACAAGCGCGCGCTGGCGGCCGAGGCCAAGCGCCGCGCCGAGAATACGGTGCTGGCCGGCATTCCCATTCCCATGGCGGCGGGCGGTTCGTCGGACGCGTCGGCGAGAAGCAGCAGACTGCACTAGTCATGGGCAAGGTCACCGGCTTTATCGAAATCAAGCGGAAGAAGCATCCCACGCGGCCCGTTGACGAGCGGATTCGCGACTGGCAGGAAGTGTATCTGCCGTACGCGAACGCTGATCTACAGCAGCAGGGCGCGCGTTGCATGGACTGCGGCATTCCGTTCTGTCACCAGGGGTGTCCGCTGGGGAATCTGATTCCTGAGTGGAACGACCTGGTGTATCGCGATCGGTGGCGCGCGGCGATCGATCGTCTGCACGCCACGAACAATTTTCCGGAGTTCACCGGTCGGCTCTGCCCGGCGCCGTGCGAAGGCTCGTGCGTGCTGGCGATCGATCAGGACCCGGTGACGATCAAGGGGATCGAGGTTTCGATCATCGACCGCGCGTTCGAGGAGGGCTGGGTCGTCGCCCAGCCGCCTGCGACGCGGACGGGGAAGAAAGTGGCGATCGTCGGGTCCGGGCCAGCCGGGCTCGCCGCAGCGGACCAGCTCAATCGCGCTGGTCACACCGTCACCGTCCTCGAGAAGTCGGATCGCATCGGCGGCCTTCTTCGCTACGGCATCCCCGAGTTCAAGATGGAGAAGCGCGTCCTCGATCGCCGGCTGGCCATCCTGGAGGCCGAGGGTGTCACGTTTCGCGGCGGCGTGGACGTCGGGCGCGATCTGCCCGTCGCGCAGCTTCGAAGCGAGTGGGATGCCGTGCTGCTGGCGGCTGGCGCTGGACAGCCTCGTGATCTGCCGGTACCCGGGCGGGATCTCTCGGGCATCCACTTCGCGATGGAGTATCTGACGCTCCAGAACCGTCGCAATGAGGGCGATGCAATCCCCGAGGCTCAGTTCATCAGCGCGAAGGGGCGACACGTCATCATCATTGGCGGCGGGGATACCGGTGCGGACTGCCTCGGTACCGCCCATCGGCAGGGTGCAGCATCGGTGACGCAGCTCGAGCTGCTGCCGCGTCCGCCGGCGGAGCGGGCGGCCGACAACCCCTGGCCACAGTGGCCCAATGTCTTCCGTGTGTCCCCAGCGCACGAAGAAGGTGGTGACCGTCTGTTCGCGGTATCGACGCAGCGCTTTTCGGGCGACGCGAATAACCGAGTACGTTCACTGCACCTCGTGGATGTCGAGATGGTTCGCCGCGACGGCCGAGTGACGTTCGAACCCGTCGCCGGGACCGAGCGCGAACTCCCTGCCGAACTCGTGCTGCTCGCCATGGGATTCGTCGGTCCCGAGCGCGGCCCGCTCGTCAGCGACCTCGGACTCAAGCTGACCGAGCGAGGCAACGTGTGGCGCGATGAGCGCTGGATGACGAGCATCCCCGGCGTGTTCACCGCAGGCGACATGCAGCGAGGCCAGTCGCTCATTGTCTGGGCGATTGCTGAAGGCCGAAGCGCCGCAAGTGGGATCGATCGCTATCTGACGGGTGACTCGGCGCTCCCGGCACCCCTTCAATAACGATCCGAACGTCCCGAACGATCCGAACGATCCGAACCGCTAAGATGATGATCTATGCCTGTTCGTGACGTTCTGATCGTCGGCGCCGGTCCCTCAGGTCTCGCCACAGCCATCGCCGCCAAACAGCGCGGTCTCGACTATGCCGTCGTCGAGAAGGGCGTGCTGGTGGATGGCATCTTCCACTTTCCGACGCACATGGCGTTCTTCACCACGCCGGAGTTGCTCGAGATTGGTGGCCTTCCCCTCGTCACGCCGTACGAGAAACCGACGCGGTTCGAGGCGCTCAAGTACTATCGTCGGGTCGCCGACACGTACGGTCTGCAGGTCGCGCTTCACGAAGAGGTTGTCGAGATCGAACGCGAGCACGACATCTTCGTGCTCACGACCAAGGATGCGGCGGGCGGGCGGAGGGTGCGCGAGGCGCGAGCGGTCGTGCTCGCCATCGGCTACTACGATCATCCGAACTATCTCGGCGTCCCTGGCGAAGACCTGCCTCATGTGAATCACTACTACACCGAGGCGCACCCGTACTATCGTCAGCGGGTCGTCATTGTCGGGGGCAAGAATTCGGCGGCCGAAGCGGCGCTGGAGCTGTTCCGTGCGGGCGCGTCTGTGACGCTCGTGCATCGGCACGCGACGCTGGGTGACACGATCAAGTACTGGGTGCGGCCCGACATCGACAACCGGATCAAAGAAGGCTCGGTTGCCGCTCGATTCGAGACGAGAGTTGTTGAGATTTCGAGGACTGCTGTGACCGTCGAGAATGCGGCCGGGCGCGAAGAGATTGCCGCCGACGCCGTATTCCTGCTGACTGGCTATCGGCCGGACGTCGATCTGATGCGCCGGGCTGGTGTCAATTGTGACGAGGAGACGCTGGCGCCGGAGCTGAATCCAGACACATTCGAGACCAACGTGCCCAACCTCTTCATCGCGGGCGGCGCGATCGCGGGGCGCAACACCGGGTCCATCTTCATCGAGAATGGCCGGTTCCATGGTGAGCGGATCATCGCCGCTCTCGCCGAACGCCTGCGCAACGACTAGTCATCGCCGGTCCGGCTGAAGCCGGACCGACTAGTGAACCGTTCCGTCTTTCCACGTGTCGCGCGGCGCCAGAGTCTTCATTTCCAGAAGCTCGATGAGTCCCCGGCAGCGCGCGAGCACTCCCTCGCGTTCGAGGAGCGCCTGACGTTCGAGCGGGTCCAGCTTGAGATGCTGGGCAAGCGCGTTGACGAGATCCTCGTCCGGCACTGCGGGAGGAAATCGAGGTTGCGCTCCAGTCCGTTCGATCGCCGCCGCGAGGAGCGCTTCAATCCGATGGCGGTGCCGGCGCAGCTCGGCCCGATCCTCGTCGGGAACAACCTCAGGAAGACCGGTGACCTGCGCGACTCGATATGCCTTGCCGCTCTCCTCTTCCGAGATGCGAAAGCGTTCGAGGCCACGGAGGATGATGTTGTAGCGCCCGTCGGCGAGTGTTTCGGCGCGCGTCACCACACCCGCACAGCCGATCGGAAAGACCGGAGGCCGGCCCTGGTAGTCGGCCTCGTATCCAGGCCTCAGCAGCGCCATCCCGATGATCCGATCGCCTTCGAGGGTGTCGGCGATCATGGCCCGGTAGCGCGGCTCGAAGATGTGGAGAGGCAGAAAGACGTTCGGAAAAAGCACCGCGTTCGGAAGCGGGAAGATCGGGATGGTAGGCGGAAGCATCTGTGGCTCCGAGCGTCCGAACGCTAATGGATCGTCTTCGTCTTCCGGTCCATGTAGTCCATGAGCACGTACTGACCGAGCGTGTGGGGCGTGGTGAAATACGCCTTTCCGCGGCAGATGGCCGCCACGCGCCTGACGAAGGCAACGAGGTCGTGGTCGCGCGCCAGCATGAAGGTGTTGATCATGATGCCGGACTTCTGACACGCGCTCACTTCCGCAAAGGTTTCGGCGACGATGTACGGGTCGAGGCCGAAGGCATTCTTGTAGATCTGTCCGTCAGGACGCGTGATGGCGGACGGTTTGCCGTCGGTCACCATCACGATCTGTCGCATGTCCTTCTTCTGCCGTTCGAGGATGCGGCGGGCAAGGCGAAGTCCTTCGCGCGTGTTCGTGTAGTACGGCCCCACGCGTACGCGCCCGAGCTGCTTCAACGGAATCTCCTCCGCGGAATCGTGGAAGAGCACGGCGTGCAGCGAGTCGCCGGGGTACTGCGTGCGGATCAGATGGGAAAGCGCCAGGGCGACGCGCTTCGCCGGCGTGAAGCGATCCTCGCCGTACAGAATCATGCTGTGGCTGCAGTCGAGCATGATCACCGTGGCGCAGGAGCTGTGGTACTCGCTCTGCGCCACCATGAGGTCTGAATAGTCCACGCTGATGCCGCCGGACCCATCTGGCCCGGCGAAGACGGACTCGCCGGACGCGTGGAGCCGCTGCACCGCGTTCAGAATCGTGCTGCTTGGATCGAGGTTGACCGTGTCACCAAACTCGTACGGTTTAGGAGCTGAGATGGCTTCGATTCCCGTTGCGAGGTGACGCGTGTCGTGCCTGCCGGGAGCGCTTCGTCCGACTGAACCGAGCAGGTCTCTGAGTGCGCGATAGCCGAGGAAGTCGAGCGCCTTGTCGGTGACCTCGAATCTCACGGAACCGGCCTGTTCGTTCATGCCTTCGCCAGATCCGCGGCGATGCTCCCGTTCCTGCTCGAGGTCGGGTGCTCCCGTGATGAAGCCCTGCTCCATCATCCGGTCGATAATCTCCTCGACCAGCTCTTCGAGCTGCTGACGGGCGGCCTCCTGGTCGCCGTCGGCGGGCTCGCCCAGGATCTTCTGCAGCGCTTCCTCCGACAGCACGCCGCCGCTGAACAGCGCCTCGAGGATGGCGTCATGCAGCGCCTGCATGGTCCGATCTTCGTCGCCTTCGGTTGGATCGCCCCAGGGGTTGGTGAACCCGCTCGACAGCAGCATGTCGGACAGCTTGGAGACCAGATCCTCGAGATCGATCTCGTCCATCAGCGTCGAGACGTATTTGGTGTACCGATATTTCATATGAACCAGTCGTTCACACTTCTGCGTTCTCGGGTTCTCAGTTCGTGTTCACGTTCGGGGTTCGGTTCGGGGTTCGTCCGAACCTGAACACGGACCGAGAACCCAGAACTGAGAAGCGTGAACACAAAGTTCTCCGTTCAGTTGTAATACTTCTTCTTGCCGCTTCCAGCCGGCATCGGCGTTTCCTCGCGCACGGGCGCCTCGCGCGCGGTCCGTCGCACCGGCGTCTCGGTTGCGTGATACCCGCGTTCGTCGCTGCGGCCGATCTTCTTCAGCGCATACAGCCCTTCGAGCACGAAATCCACGCCCGCTGCCAGCAGCGCCGCGGGCGCAGCCGCCGGAATTCCTGCCGCATGCGCCAGCTCCACCAGACCCTGAACATCGCGCGCGGCTGCCACCAGCTGATCGGCGCTCATCGAATCGGCCATCGGAAGGCTGCCACCCAGGTCGAACCACTCGATCACCTGGCGCGTCTCGAGATGCGCGATATACCCGTCGGCGACGTTTGCGATCGCGGCCCGGATGAGCTCTCGCCCGACCACTTCAGCACCCTTGAGCTCGCCTTCGTACTCCATCTCGAATTTCCCGGTGATGGAGGGAAGCGCGGCGTAGACGTCGGTCACCCGGGGGACGACCACGGACTCACCGGAGGCCAGCGCTCGCCGCTCCGCATTGGACACGACGTTCTCCGTGACGGAGATCGGAAGCCGCTGGCTGACACCGGATCGCTTGTCGATGCGGCGATCCTGCCGCGCCTGGAAGGCGATTTCCTCCACGACTTCGGAGACGAAGGTCGGCATCTCGGTGGGCGGCGCCGTGCCGGGCCGTTTGATCCAGGCTTCCTGGGCGGTGATGGCCATGCCCTCGGCCCTGCCCGCGGGGTAGTGCGTCCGGATCTCCGATCCGATCCTGTCCTTGAGCGGCGTGATGATCTTGCCGCGCGCGGTGTAGTCCTCGGGGTTTGCCGTGAAGGCCATCATCAGGTCCAGCGGCAGCCGAACTGGGAAGCCCTTAATCTGCACGTCGCCTTCCTGCAGGATGTTGAAGAGCCCCACCTGAATCTTGCCGGCGAGGTCCGGAAGCTCGTTGACCGCGAAAATTCCGCGATTGGCCCTCGGCAGGAGGCCATAGTGCATGGTCAACTCACTCGACAGCTGCAAACCGGATTTTGCGGCCTTGATGGGGTCGATGTCGCCCACCATGTCGGCGATCGTCACGTCTGGCGTGGCGAGCTTCTCGACGTAGCGGGCGTCACGTCCGAGCCACGCGACGGGCGTCGCGTCGCCTTCCTTCGCAATTCGCGCCCGGCACGCCCCGCAGATGGGGGCCAGCGGGTCGTCGTTGATTTCACACCCCGGCATCACCGCAATCTCGTCGTCGAGCAGACTGACGAGCGCGCGCAGCAGCCGGGTCTTGGCCTGCCCGCGCAGGCCGAGCAAAATGAAGTTGTGTCGTGAAAGCAGCGCGTTCACGAGCTGTGGCACCACGGTTTCGTCGTAGCCGACGATGCCCGGGAAGAGTGTCGTGCCGGCGCGAAGCTTCCGGATCAGATTGTCGCGGACCTCGTCGTGAACGCTGCGGCGCGGAACGGCGCCGCTGTCCACGGCGCGCCGCAAGTCGCCTAGAGTGCTGGCCTTGGGTGTCGCCATACTGCGATTCTACTTGCTGCTGGGGTACCTTAAGCGGCGCGTGTCATTTTTTGATCGCCCTCGTCCGCTGGTGTTCGCGCACCGTGGAGGGTGCGCACTGGGTCCCGAAAACACCATCGCCGCGTTTGATCGCGGTATGGCGGCCGGGGCAGATGGCCTCGAACTGGACGTGCACCTGTCCGCCGACGGTGTCGTGGTGGTGCATCACGACGACACTCTCGACCGCACCACGTCGGCATCCGGTCTCGTCGCGTCACGAACGGCTGACGAGCTCGCGCGGGTGGACGCCGGATACTGTTTTGCGGTGAAGGGGGAGCACCCCTATCGGGGTCAGGGCGTTGGTGTGCCCACGCTGCGCGACGTGCTGCGACGCTATCCCGATGTGCCCGTCATCATCGAGATGAAGGTTGATTCAGACGCGATGGGTGAGGCGCTGGCCCGGGAAGTACGGTCGGCCAATGCCGTGGATCGAGTCTGCGCGGCTGGGTTCGGGACGCGGAGCGCCGCCGCCGCCCGCGCAGCCTTGCCAGAGATGGCGTGCAGCGCGTGCCACGCGGAGGTGCGTCTCGCCGTGTATCGCACGCTGGCCTATTGGCCCGTTCGGCAGGCGCGTTACGGTGGCTACCAGATTCCGGAGCACAGCGGACTGCTTCGAATCGTGTCTCCGCGTTTCATTCGCTACGCTCATGACGCATCGCTGAAGGTTCAGGTGTGGACCGTGGACGAGGAGCACGACATGAGACGGTTGCTCGAGTGGGGCGTTGATGGCCTGATCAGTAACCGGCCCGACCTTGCGGTGCAGGTACGAAGCGCATGTCTGACATGACACCCCCGTCGTTCCGCGATATCGAACTGGCGCGCCCTCGGGTCTATAAGCACGTCAACAAGACCCCGATGCTCAGGTACCCGCTGCTCGATCAATGGGTGGGCTGCGAGACCTGGGTGAAACACGAGAATCATCACGCGAGCGGGGCGTTCAAGATTCGCGGAGGCGTCAATCTCGTGGCGCAGCTGACCGAGGACGAACGGCGCCGGGGCGTCGTGAGCGCGAGCACCGGCAACCACGGGCAGTCGATGGCCTACGCCTGCCGAGTGCACGGCGTCCAGTGCCGCATCTTCGTGCCGGTTGGGAACAACCCCGACAAGGTCGCGGCCATGCGTGCGCTCGGCGCCGAGGTCATCGAGCATGGTCGTGATTTCGACGCCGCGCGTGAGCGGGTCGAGACGCTGGCCCCGCAGGAAGGCTGGCGCTATGTCCATTCCGCCAACGAGCCGCAGCTCATTGCTGGCGTCGGCACGTACGCGCTCGAAGTGTTCGATGAGATCTCTGACGCCGACTACCTCTTCGTCCCCGTTGGGGGCGGCAGTGGCGCCGCTGGCTCTTGCATCGCCAGAAGCGGCATGGGCCGCCAGACCAAGGTCGTGGGCGTTCAGGCCAAAGGCGCGGACGCGTTTGCCCGGTCGTGGCGCGGTCCAGAGCGCGTGAGCGACTCACAGGTACACACCTGTGCGGAAGGCATCGCGACGAGGACTACGTACGACCTGACCTTCGAGATTCTCAAGGAGCAACTCGACGACGTGGTGACGCTCGATGAGGATGAGCTGCGGGAAGGCGTGCGCGCTGCGATGCAGCTGACGCACAATCTCGCCGAGCACCTCAGGTGCGGCGCCGCTCGCCGCCGCGAAACACTACTCGTCGCGGCTGGCGGGGAAGAAGGTCGTGTGCGTAATGTCGGGCGGCAACATCGACGCGGCTACGCTGCGCGATCTGCTGCGGTAGCTCGGCTGAAGCCGAGCACTACGACTGTCGGCTGTAGTGCGCGCCTTTAGGCGCGCCTTCCCGGAGCGGGGCTCAAGCCGGCCAGTTTCCGTGCGTTCCTGAAGACCCCTTCCATCATCTCGGCCGTCAGTTTCCCGGTGTTCGTGTTCTGACGGCTCGGGTGGTAACACCCGACCAGTACGGGTTGCGGGATCCCATCGCGGTCGGGCATGGGTGCCACAACGCCGTGTCCGAACTGCGGGCGAGGTGAGAGTGAGAGACCCCGACGTCGCTGAAACTGCAGCCACGCGTCGAACCCGATCTTTCCAAGCGCGACGACGACACGCACGCGGGGCAGCTCGTCAACTTCCGCTCCAAGGTGACCGAGACAACGGGTGATCTCCTCCGGCGTGGGCTTGTTGTCCGGCGGAGCACACCTGACCGCTGACACGATGTACGCCTCGGTCAGCTGCAACCCGTCGTCCGCGTGGCGCGATGTCGGCATGTCGGCGAATCCCGTACGGTGCAAAGCCGACATCAGGAAGTCACCGGAGCCGTCGCCTGTGAACCCCCGTCCTGTCCGGTTGGCACCGTGCGCCGCGGGCGCAAGGCCGACCAGCAGAACCCGTGCTTCCGGGTCTCCGAAGCCGGGCACGGGACGGCCCCAGTAGGTCTCGAGACGATGGGCACGCTTCTTCTCGCGGGCCACCCGTTTGCAATAGGTTCTGAGGCGTGCGCACTGCGCGCACGACACGATAGCTTCGCGAACGGCGTTGAGCCGCAGCGGGAGGCTGATTGTCGATGAGGCCCTGTCGGCAGGAGGTCGGGTGGACGATAGCCGGTTCACTGACGTTCCGGCGAATAGTACAATACCTATTTGTAATACACGGGTAAGACAGGACCCATGAGGACGCATGCGTAATACGGCACCCAAGGACGCGGCTGAGCTCGAAGGACTCGAGACCCGCGAGTGGCTCGAATCTCTCGATTACGTGCTTCAGTCCGGTGGCCCGGGGCGTGTGGGCCGCCTGCTCGGTTTACTTCAGGATCACGCCCGGCGAAGCGGCGTGAAACTTCCGTTTACCGCGAACACCCCCTACATCAACACGATTTCGACGGCAGAGCAGCCGGCATTCCCCGGCAGCCGCGAAATCGAGCGCAGGATCAAGAGCCTCGTGCGGTGGAACGCGCTCGCCATGGTCGTCAGGGCCAACAAGCTCGACGACGGGATTGGCGGACACATTTCCACGTACGCGTCGGCGGCCACCCTGTATGAAGTGGGGCTGAACCACTTCTTCAAGGGCAAGGGCGATTCGCACGACGGCGACATCATCTACTTCCAGGGCCACGCAGCGCCCGGTATTTATGCACGCGCCTTCCTCGAGGGACGGATTGGCGTTGAGCAGCTGGAGAACTTCCGACGGGAACTGCTCCCAGGCGGAGGGCTTTCGTCGTACCCGCATCCCTGGTTGATGCCGGACTTCTGGGAGTTTCCGACCGTGTCGATGGGCCTCGGTCCCATCTGTGCCATCTACCAGGCCCGCTTCATGCGCTACCTGGAGGATCGCGGACTGAAGAAGCCGTCGGATTCCAAGGTCTGGGCGTTCCTGGGCGACGGCGAGACCGACGAGCCCGAGTCGCTCGGGGCGATCACGCTGGCGTCGCGCGAGAAGCTCGACAATCTGATCTTCGTCATCAACTGCAACCTGCAGCGCCTCGACGGGCCGGTTCGAGGAAACGGCCAGATCATTCAGGAGCTCGAGGCCATCTTCCGCGGCTCCGGGTGGAACGTCATCAAGGTGATCTGGGGCAGCGAGTGGGATCCGCTGCTCGAGAAGGATCACGACGGTCTGCTCGTGAAGCGGATGGGCGAGATTGTGGACGGCGAGTATCAGAAGTACGCCGTTGAATCGGGCGCCTACGTTCGTCAGCACTTTTGGGGAGCAGACCCGCGTCTGCTCGAGATGGTGAAGCACCTGTCCGACGAACAGCTCAAGAAGCTGACGCTGGGCGGTCACGATCCGTCCAAGGTCTACGCGGCCTACAAGGCGGCGGTCGAACACACGGGACAGCCGACCGTCGTGCTGGCGCGGACCATCAAGGGCTACGGCATCGGTGAAGCTGGTGAGGGAAAGAACATCACCCACCAGCAGAAGAAGCTCAACGAGGACGAGCTCAGGGCGTTCCGAACGCGCTTCGGCGTCCCGATCGCGGACGAGGAAGTCGCGAAGGCGCCGTTCTACCGGCCGTCCGAAAACAGCCCCGAAATCACCTATGTGCGGGAGCGCCGCAAGCAGCTCGGCGGATTCGTGCCCAACCGGGTCGTGCCCGACAATCCTCTCGAGACTGGCACTCTGCCGGAACTCTTCACCGAGTTCCACTCCGGCAGCGACGGACGCAAGGCCTCGACCACGATGGCCTTCGTGCGGATGCTAGCGAAGCTCCTCAAGGACAAAGAGATCGGCAAGCTGGTCGTTCCGATCGTGCCGGACGAAGCGCGCACGTTCGGGATGGAAGCGCTGTTCAGGCAGGTGGGCATCTACTCCCACGTGGGTCAGCTCTACGAGCCCGTCGATATGGACGTGCTCTTGTACTACAAGGAGATGACCTCCGGGCAGATCTTCGAGGAAGGCATCACCGAGGCCGGGTCGATGTCGTCCTTTATCGCCGCCGGCAGCGCGTACGCGACCCACGGTATCAATACCATTCCGTTCTTCATCTACTACTCGATGTTCGGCATGCAGCGCATCGGCGATCTGGTGTGGGCTGCGGCCGACACAAGGACGCGGGGCTTCATGCTCGGCGGGACGGCTGGCCGCACGACCCTGGCTGGCGAAGGCCTGCAGCATCAGGACGGGCACAGCCATCTGCTGTCGCTGGCAGTTCCGAATCTGATTTCGTACGACCCGGCCTACGCGTACGAGATCGCGGTCATCGTCGAAGAGGGGATTCGACGGATGTACAAGGAGGGCGAGAGCGTCTTCTACTACATCACGGTGATGAACGAGACCTACGAGATGCCCCCGATGCCGGAAGGAGCCAGAGAAGGCATTCTCAAGGGCATGTACAAGCTGCGGTCGGCGAAGAAGAAGGCCGGCCAGTTGAAAGCTCAACTGCTTGGAAGCGGCGCGATCCTCAACGAAGCGGTGAAGGCTCAGCAGATTCTGGCGGAGCGCTATCAGGTGGCTGCCGACGTGTGGAGCGTGACGAGCTACCAGGAGCTCTACCGCGATGGCCACGCGATCGAGCGGTGGAATCGTCTGCACCCCACCGAGAAGCCACGCGTGCCGTACGTGGCGCAGTGCCTCGCCAATACGGAAGGCGTCCTTGTCGCGGCGTCCGACTATGTGAAGGTGCTGCCGGACGCGATTGACCGCTGGCTGCCGAGACGGTTGACGTCCCTTGGTACCGACGGCTTCGGCCGCAGCGAGAACCGCCCGACATTGCGTGATTTCTTCGAAGTTGATGCCAAGTCCATCGTTATCGCGACGCTGGCGGCGCTTTCAAAGGACGGCAAGCTCGATGCGGCGGTGGTTGCCAAGGCCATCACGGACTTCGGCGTGAATCCCGAAAGGCCTAATCCTGCGATCTCGTAGGCTGTAGGCTCCTGGCTTTTGGCAACTCTCATCGAGGACTCCTAAGTGGCGGAATTCAAGGTCCCGGAATTGGGCGAGAGCGTGACGGGTGGCGATGTCACCCGGGTACTGATCAAGGTCGGCGACGTGGTGTCGCGAGACCAGCCGGTTCTGGAACTCGAAACGGACAAGGCCACCATCGAGGTGCCATCGTCGGTCGCCGGAACAGTGACCGAGATTCGAGTCAAGCAGGGCGACAAGATCAAGGTCGGCGCTGTGGTGTTCGTCGCAGACGACGCTGGTGCACCGGCCGCTGCTTCGGCCGAAAGCCCCAAGGCGCCGGCGGCGGCTCCAGCCGCGGCGCCGCAGCCGGCTGAACCGCCGGCAAAAGCCGAGCAGTCCACCAAGGTTGTGTCGATGCCTGCGCGCCAGGCGCAGGAACCACAGAAGGCGGCAAAGGTTGAAGCGGCCGAGCCGCCGAAACCGCGTTCACCGCGTCAGTCGGCCGCGCCGGCTGCGCCGAGCGTGCGACGGCTGGCTCGTGAAATCGGCGTGGATATCGACGCCGTGCAGGGCAGTGGATCCGAGGGCCGGATCTCGGAAGAGGACGTGAAGGAGCATGCGCGCCGCCTGCTCACGGAGGCGCCCGTGGCACGTGCGGGTGCGGCGAGCCCGGGCGTTCCGTTGCCTGACTTCGAGCGATGGGGAGTCGTCGATCGTCAGCCGATGAGCAACATCCGGCGCACGACCTCCGAGCGCCTCAGCCACGCGTGGAACACCATTCCGCATGTGACGCAGTTCGACAAGGCAGACATCACCGCCATGGAGGAACTGCGGAAGAAGTACCGGGAGCAGGTGAACAAAGCCGGCGGCAACCTTACCGTGACGGCGATGCTCGTGAAGGTGCTTGCCACCGCGGTGAAGCAGTTCCCGCAGTTCAACTCATCGCTCGACCCGACGACTCAGGAGATCGTGTTCAAGAAGTACGTGAACGTCGGCGTGGCGGTCGATACCGACCGCGGGTTGCTCGTGCCGGTGGTGCGCGACGCCGACAAGAAGAACATCACGCAGATTGCGATCGACGTGCACCAGTCCGCCGAGAAGGCCCGGTCAAAGAAGCTGACGCTCGACGACATGAGCGGCGGCGGTATCACGATCTCAAACCTGGGAGGCATCGGTGGTACGTACTTCACGCCGATCGTGAACTGGCCCGAGGTAGCTATCCTCGGTGTCTCGCGCGGGATCGTCGAGCCTGTCTGGCGCAACGACAAGTTCGAGCCACGGCAACTGCTCCCCCTGTCGCTCTCGTACGACCATCGGGTGATTGATGGCGCCGATGCGATGCGCTTTCTGCGGTGGGTTGTTGAAGCGATCGAGCAGCCCTTCCTTCTCTCGCTCCTAAGCTGATGGCGTCTGAATCCACACAACTTGTCGTTCTCGGCGCCGGTCCCGGTGGCTACGCCGCAGCGTTCTATGCCGCCGATCTCGGCATGCAGGTCACACTTGTCGATGAGGAAAAGAACCCCGGCGGCGTGTGTCTGTACCGCGGATGCATTCCGTCCAAGGCGTTGCTTCACGTCGCGAAGGTGATCGACGAAGCGCGGCACGCTGATGCGTGGGGTGTGAGCTTCGGCGAGGCCAAGGTGGACCTGGCAAAACTGCGGGCCTATAAACAGGGTGTTGTTGACAAGCTCACGGGCGGCGTCGGGCAGGTCGCAGAGCTTCGCAAGGTGAAGTTTCTGCAGGGGCGCGCAACCCTGACCGGGCCGCGGTCGATGTCCGTTGCCGGAGCCTCTGGGACGACCGAACTGCAGTTCGAGCACTGCGTGCTCGCCACAGGGTCATCTCCGACGCGCATTCCTTCGCTCTCGATCGACAGCCCACGGATGCTGGACTCCACGTCCGCGCTCGATTTGCCGGATGTGCCGAAGTCCCTGCTCGTGATTGGCGGCGGATACATCGGCCTCGAACTCGGCACGGTGTACGCCGCGCTGGGCAGTCGAGTGTCAGTGGTCGAAATGACGGGTGGGCTGCTACCGGGCGCCGATCGCGATCTCGTGACCCCGCTGCAGAAGCGGCTCGAAAAGCAGTTTGCTGCGATCTGGCTGAACACGAAGGTCGTGAAGGTTGCCGAGGAGAAGGGTGGCATCCGCGTGACCTTCGAGGGCGGCCCTGGAGATCCGCAACTGTTCGACCGCGTGCTCGTCGCCGTCGGCCGCCGCCCGAACTCGGCGATTCCGGGACTCGACTCCACCAAGGTCGTGGTGGACAAGAAGGGCTTCATCGAAACCGATGGCCAGCGGCGGACCGCAGAGCCGACGATTTTTGCCATCGGCGACGTGGCCGGTGAGCCGATGCTTGCACACAAGGCCTCACACGAGGGGCGCGTCGCCATCGAAGCGATTGCCGGCCACAAGGCCGTGTTCGAGCCGCTCGCCATTCCCGCCGTCGTCTTTACCGACCCCGAAATCGCCTGGTGCGGGTTGACCGAGGCGCAGGCCAAGGAGCAGGGGATTGAGGTTGACGTCGCCAAGTTCCCCTGGGGCGCCTCCGGCAGGGCGATCACCGTGGACAGGCCCGAAGGCCTGACAAAACTGGTGCTCGAACCAAAGTCAGGCCGTGTCCTCGGCGTCGGCATCGTAGGCGCCGGGGCCGGGGAGCTGATTGCGGAGGGCGTCCTGGCCGTGGAGATGGGCGCTTCGGCCGAGGATGTCCGGCTGACGATCCATGCACATCCAACCCTGTCTGAGACGGTAATGGAAAGCGCCGAGGTGTTCTTCGGGCAGAGCACGCACGTCTACAAACCCAGGCGCAAGTAGAGTTACACTTGTTACGGAGTACCCCATGACAACACATACCCGTGTCGCGGTTTCATTGTGGACCCTTGCGCTCGTTGTGACGGCAGCCGTGTTTTACACGCCGCTGAGCGCCCAGGGAAAATCAGTCAATGACGGTGTGTATTCAGACGCGCAGGCCAAGCGTGGCGCGACTTTGTACGGTGAGCAGTGCGCGTCCTGTCATGGTGAAACCATGGAGGGTGTCGCCGATCTGTTCCCAGCGTTGACGGGTGCGCCCTTCGTGAAGACGTGGACGGGCAAGTCGGTCGGCGAGCTCTTCGACAAGATCCAGACGACGATGCCGGCGCTCGACCCGGGGTCGCTCAAGCCAGCTCAGGCCGCGGATATTGTTGCGTTCATTTTGAGCCATTCGAAGTATCCTGCCGGCGCGGCTGAGCTCGCATCGACGGCTGACGCGCTGAAGCCGATCCAGATAGTCGCACCCAAGTAGAGGTTGGTCGGAACGGCGTCTTCGAGACGTCTATTGGAGAAGTGTGGATGGAAGCGATTCCAGTAAGGCTGGTGCCGCGCGGGTTTGGGGAAACGACGCGGCGCGACATGTGGTGGACGACCCCCCTCGCAATCTTCCTGGGGCTTTCAACATTTGTGGTGTATTCGACGTGGGCCGCGTTTCAGAACGCGCACTACACCTTCGGGCCTTACCTTTCACCCTTCTACGCTCCTGAACTTTTCGGTGATTCACCGCATGCGTGGTTCGGCCCCAAGCCGGGTTGGATCCCGGCCTGGGTGCCGTTCTCGCCGGCGCTGCTGATTCTGCCGTTCCCGGGGCTGTTCCGTTTCACCTGTTACTACTACCGGGGCGCTTACTACAAAGCGTTCTGGGGCGACCCGCCAGCCTGCGCTGTCGGTGAGCCACGAAAGGGCTATCGGGGCGAGCAGTCCTTCCCGCTGATCTTCCAGAACATCCATCGCTACTTCATGTACATCGCAGTGGGGTTTCTGTTCCTGCTTGCCTACGACGTCTGGCTTGCGCTGTGGTTTACGGACCCGGCAACCGGCGTCACGTCATTCGGCATCGGGCTGGGCACGGTCATCCTGGCGGTCAACGTGGTGCTCCTCAGCTCCTACACTCTTGGTTGCCACGTGATGCGGCACATTGTGGGTGGTGCATTCGACGAGGTCTCGAAGCATCCGGCATGCGATCGCGCGTATGCGTGCTCGAGCGCGCTCAACTATCGGCACCAACTGTTCGCCTGGCTCAGCCTCTGCTCGGTCGGTTTCTCGGACGTCTACATCCGCCTCTGTTCGATGGGGATCTGGACCGATCTGAGGATTCTCTGATGTCCCATCCAACTCATTCGTACGACGTCCTCATTGTCGGGGCCGGCGGGGCCGGGTTGCGCGCGGCGATCGAAGCTGCCGCCAGCGGCGTGTCCGTAGGCCTCATCTGTAAATCGCTGCTGGGTAAAGCGCACACCGTCATGGCCGAAGGCGGCATGGCCGCGGCGATGGCCCACAACGACGACCGCGACAGCTGGCGTGTCCACTTCGCCGACACGATGCGCGGTGGTCAGTACGTCAACAACTGGCGCATGGCCGAGATTCACGCGAAGGAAGCGCCCGACCGCGTGCGTGAGCTCGAAGCCTGGGGTGCCGTGTTCGACCGGACGAAAGACGGCCGGATCAACCAGCGCAACTTCGGCGGCCACCGGTATCCACGTCTTGCTCACGTCGGCGATCGCACCGGACTGGAGCTGATTCGTGCGCTCCAGGATCACACCATCTACCTCGGTGTGACCGTGCACATGGAGCACACGGTGATCGACCTCGTGCTCGATCAAGGACGCGCGGCGGGCTTGCTTGCGTACGACCGGCATCGCGGGACGTTCCAGGTGTTCAAGGCCAAGGCGATCATCCTGGCCACGGGCGGCGTGGGACGTGCGTTCCAGGTGACGAGCAACAGCTGGGAAGGTACGGGCGACGGACACGGACTGGCCTACCGGGCGGGCGCCGAGCTCATCGACATGGAGTTCGTGCAGTTCCACCCCACCGGGATGGTGTGGCCCCCCAGCGTCAAGGGCATTCTCGTCACCGAAGGTGTGCGTGGCGAGGGCGGCATTCTGAAGAACAACCAGGGCCGCCGTTTCATGTTCGACGACATTCCAGACAACTACAAGCCGCAGACCGCGTCTGATCCGGAAGAGGGCTGGCGGTATACGCAGGGCGACAAGTCGGCCCGGCGTCCACCAGAGCTTCTGACGCGCGATCACGTCGCACGTTGCATCAATCGTGAGGTCAAGGCGGGTCGTGGTTCTCCGCACGGTGGTGTGTATCTCGACATCGCCTGGATCAAGGAGAAGCTCTCGGGCGCCGAAGAGCACATCAAGCGCAAGCTGCCGAGCATGTACCACCAGTTCAAGCAGCTCGCCGATCTCGACATCACGAAAGAGGCGATGGAGGTCGGCCCGACGACGCACTACATCATGGGTGGGATTCGCGTGGATGGGGACTCGCAGATGTCCACGATCCCCGGTCTCTTCGCGGCCGGCGAGTGCGCGTCAGGCATCAACGGCGCAAATCGCCTGGGCGGCAATTCGCTGTCGGACCTGATCGTGTTCGGCAAGAGAGCCGGCGAGTACGCGTCGGCGTGGGCGAAGGAACACCCGCAGCCGCATGTGGACGAAGCGGCGCTGGCCCAGATCGAGAAGACCGCACTTGCGCCGTTCGAGCGGGGAAGCTCGGGTGAGAACCCATACAAGGTGCAGGAAGACCTCCAGGTTTCGATGCAGGCGCTTGTCGGCATCGTTCGGACAGAGTCCGAGATGAAAGAGGCGCTGCAGAGGCTGGTCGGGTTCAACGACCGGGCCGCGCGAGTCGGTGTCAGTGGCAGCCGCGAGTATCACGCGGGCTGGCACACGTCGCTCGACTTGAGGAACCTCCTGACCGTGTCCGAGGCCATCGCGCTCTCGGCCATCGAGCGGAAGGAGAGCCGCGGCGGCCACTTCCGCGAGGATTACCCCGATAAGGTGACGGAGTTCTCGACCATCAACGTGATGGTCAAGCAGTCCGGCGATTCGATGCGGGTCTCCCGGGTGCCGATTCCACCCATACCCGATGAACTGAAGCAGGTTATCGAGGAGCAGAAATCGTGATCTCCGAGGCCACATTCAAGGTCTGGCGTACGCACCCCGGCGGCGATGGCACGCTGCAGACGTTCCACACGAAGGTGTCGGAAGGGATGGTCGTCCTGGACGTGGTGCATCGCATCCAGGCCGAACAGGCGCCGGACCTCGCTGTCAGGTGGAACTGCAAGGCGGGAAAGTGCGGATCCTGCTCCGCGGAGATCAACGGTAACCCCCGCTTGATGTGCATGACCCGGCTGAGCGAGCTCAACCTGATGGAGCCCGTGACCGTCGAGCCCATGCGCACCTTCCCGCCCATCAAGGACCTGGTCACCGACGTCTCGTGGAACTTCCGCGTGAAGAAGGGGATCCAGAAGTTCACGCCCAGGCCGGCGGACGCACCGGATGGCACGTGGCGCATGGCGCAGCGGGACGTGGACCGTGTGCAGGAGTTCCGGAAGTGCATCGAGTGCTTCCTGTGCCAGGATGTCTGCCACGTGCTGCGTGAGCACAACAAGCACGAGGAATTCATCGGCCCGCGCTTTCTGGTCTACGCGGCCCAGCTCGAAATGCATCCGCTCGACACCGCGGATCGCATCCCTGCGCTCAAGGAAGAGAAGGGCATCGGCTACTGCAACATCACGAAGTGCTGCACGAAGGTGTGTCCTGAGCACATCCACATCACCGACAACGCGATCATCCCGCTCAAGGAGCGCGTGGTGAGCCGCTACTACGATCCGGTGACGAAGCTCCTGCAGATGTTCAGATAAAACGGACGGCCCGGCGAGTACCGGGCCGCCTCTCGCTCACTCTCTTCGACAGTCCCAACTCAGTTCCGCGTCGCGCGACAGCGAACACCTCGCTTCGTGACGCCGCTCGCCATGCCGGACAAGTCGCGGATGGCATTGATCGCCGCTGGACGCTCGGGTCGCGCCTGTTTCTAGACTGGGGCGCTCAACCTCGCTGGTCCCCTCCGCCACCGCACCTTGTCACCTCTTTGCGCGTGTCGGCATGGCTCGAGGCGTCACTGCGCGAGGTGCTCACTGTCGAGTGAGTTCTTCGGTCGGGTCAGGGCCTGGTAAGAGCTTGGCCATGGATTGTGCAGTGTTGTCGCGAGCTTGGGGACCAATCAGCGCCGGCAGCTACTTCGTGTGGCAACGCTTCGAGTCATGCCGACAGACGTCAGGAGTGACAAGGTGCGGCCGCGGAGGGGATCAGCGAGGTTGAGCGCCGGCCAAATAGCATGCGGCGCGACCCGAGCGTCGAACCGGTCGGAGGTGCCGGCCGCACCTTGTCCGGCTTGACGAGCAGCGTTGCCGCACGAAGTAGCTGCCGGCGCTGATCGATCGCGGATCGCGACGAGATTACTAGCGCGACGTGCTCAATTTCGCGACGGCCGCATCCGCCTGCTCGTGCGCGTGGTACGAGCTGCGCACGAGCGGACCCGACTCCACATGCGCGAAGCCCTTGGCGAGTCCGATCGCTTTGAGCTCCGCGAATTCGTCGGGATGCCAGTAGCGCACCATGGGAGCGTGCTTGGGCGTCGGCCGTAGATACTGGCCGACTGTCAGGATCGAGACGCCCACGGATCGAAGATCGTCGAAGACCGAGAGAACTTCCTCGCGCTCTTCGCCCATGCCGACCATCATGCCCGTCTTCGTGGGCGTGGCCGGCCGGTACTGCCGCGCGCGATCCAGCAGCTCGAGCGAGCGCGGGTAGCGCCCTCCCGATCGCGCCATGCGATAGAGCCTGGGGACCGTTTCGATGTTGTGGTTGAGGACGTCTGGGCCCGCGTCGAGCACGGCATGGAGCGCCGCTTCGTCTCCCTGGAAGTCTGGAATCAGGACTTCAATCCGGCAGTCCGGTACGCTTGCACGCGTGCGGCGAATGGTCTCCGCAAAGATCGACGCGCCGCCATCCGAGAGATCGTCCCGATCGACGGATGTGATGACCGCGTGCCGCAAACCCATCGAGCTGACCGCGTGCGCAACGCGTGCGGGCTCCTCGAGGTCGAGCTCGTTGGGACGGCCGTGCGCGACCGCGCAATAGGCGCAGGCCCGCGTGCAGACGTCACCCAGGATCATGAAGGTGGCCGTCCCCTGGTGCCAGCACTCGCCGATGTTCGGGCAGCGTGCTTCCTCGCAGACGGTATTGAGCTTGAGCTCCTGCATCAGCCCTTTGAGACGCAGGTAGGTCTCGGAGCCGGGAGCGCGCACCTTGAGCCAGGCTGGCTTGGGTTCGCGGGGTCGCAGGAGATGAAGGGGTGCCTCGACGGACATCCCCTTCATTATCCCGCATGCGGCGTCGAGGACAGGAACGTCTCGACTACTGAATGACGACCGTTCCCTGAAGCGACGTGTCGGTGTCGCGGTTGTGGTCGTGGAAGCCGCAGGTCCGGGCCGTGGTCAGGTTCCCGCTCGTGCCGGACTGGCCAGGCTGCAGAAATCCCACCTGATTGAGGGCAGGGCAGTCTGTATGCTCCGGATGCGGGTTCGACGCCATGTCATGCACGCGCGTGTCGTTGTTGACGAACGTGACGCGCGACCCGGCGGGCACTGTCAGTGTGCGCGGGGAGACCCCGGCCGACGTGATAGTGAATGTCGTGCCGCCGGGTGTCGGCGTAGGCGTGGGCGTCGGGGTTGGTGACGGCGTAGGTGACGGCGTTGGCGAAGGAGACGAATCGCTGCCACTGCACGCTGCCATTGCGACAATTGCCGCAAAGACCGCGGCGCGAAGCCAGGAACACGGAGAAGCCATCAGAAGAACTTTCTGGAGATGCTGAACCCGAGATACCAGTCGTCGTTCGAAAATCCTCCGCGGGCAACCTGACCCATGGTCGTGCCAAACGCGTTGGACACATTGAATTGGAACGAATGGCCGCCTGCCCGCTTCTCGAGTCCAACCGTCGTCTGCGTGACGCCCGGGTCGTAGCCGCTGACGCGGGGAGTGGCCTCGACAATCAGGTACAACGTCGGCCGCACGCGCAGCCTCGCGCCGAGACCGACCATGAACGTGTCGTTCTCGTCGATGAGCTCGTCGGGTGCGGGGTTGCTGTTGTTGACCCAGATCGGATCGACATGCAGCGCGCCAAAACTGCCCAGCGTCCGCGAGATGGCCACGCCCAGCGCAGGGGAGTAGCTGTCGCGGAAGTTGTTGGTGCCGTCGATCGATGCGATCACGCCGAGCGCGACCGGCGATCCACCCTGCTGCATCAGGCTGTACTGGCTGAAGAACTCGATCGTCTTGTCGCTGGTGCGGCGGATGCCTGCCTGAAGGCCGCGCATGACGCCGAACCGGTACTCGAGACCGATCTGTGCACCGGAGTCGAGTCCGAACAGATCGCCGGCCAGATCGCCAAAGTCACCCGCACCCAGCGAACGGCCGAATCGATGTGTCACGCGGAAGGCGCTCTTGAACCTCGGCAGGCGAAGCGTCGTGGGGATCGCCGCGAGCGTGAAGTCCGGCTGCGACACGCTCAGATCCATGTCGGGATCATCCTGAGGCGCAGATGCCCCCTGTGCGCGGGCGGTTAGAGGCCACGAGATCCCGACAGCCAGGGCCACGACGAACGGCAGTGCCTTGCGTAAGGTCATGTCTACTCCTAGTCGTTACGTGCGCCGAGTTCGATCCAGCGCTTGAGGATCATCATTTGTCCCGCCTGCAGGTACGGGCCAGTCCCGCGGGGCATTCGGACGCCGGCGATGTCCGATCGTCCTTCGAGCTTGTGAATCAGGTAGCTGTTGGCCGGGTCTCCGGGAATCACGCGAACAGCGCCAGGCTTCCCACGGCTGGCGACGCCGACAAGTTGCGCGTAGGAAATGTCCGCCGAACGAAGATTGAGCCCACCCGAAGGGGTGCGACCCCCGGCGTCAGTATGACAGAGGGTGCAATTCAAACGCCCGGCGGCATCCGTTGATTCGAACACCTCCCGCTGAACCGAGGCGAAGTTCGGCGTCAGGTTCGGGGTAGGACCTGCCACGGTTGAGAGACTTTCATCGCACGCGCTGAGCACCGCGCAAAGCAGCGGGAGCGCGCATATCGCCAATGACCGCAGGGATTGCATCCTTGTCACTCCTATTCATTTCATCCAATCAGTTGGCCGCCGCACGGGTCACCACAACCAGTGCACCTTTCATGTCCGCGTGGCCATCGCCACAGAAAAGCGAGCAGAGGATTGGAAACGTGCCGGCCTCTGACGCCGTGAACTCGATCGTGACCGGTTCGGTCCCTCGCGGAATTTCCTTCGACACCTTGAACCGCTTGATCTCGAAGCCGTGCGGGCCGTCTGCCGAACGCACGAGCACGCGAAGACGCTCGCCCTCGAAGGCTTCGATCGTCGCGGGTTCAAACGCAAACCGCTTCACCACGACTTCGACGACGCGAGGTTCGTTGGCCTGGGGGGCGGCATCACCAGTCGATGCGATGCCGGCGAGGAGGGCGCCGGCGACGCAGGTGTAAAGAACGAAATATCGAATGCGCATGCTGATCACTCGGGGGTTCGAAGGGTATTCGGAAGCAAGGACAATGCCTGACGGGTCCCATTGGGGACCTGCCGCAAAAACAGTCGTGAATGGGCCATCGAGCGCCTGGCGATTACCGAACAAGTAAATGGGAGACGCAGGGCGAAAAGGCCACGGATCAGTCGATCCGATGTTTCGACAGATAGTGACTCAACGCCCGCTGGCTGATGCCCATGGCCTCCGCGGCGTCCTTTTTGATTCCGCCCGATTGCTCGAGCGCGCGCCGGATCGTTTCGCGCTCCACCCACTCGAGGTTCTGGTGCAGCCGGGGCGACGGCAATCCAGACGCGGATGGTGAGACAGCTCCCAGCAGCGAAATCGACGACATGCTCAGCATCGGTCCTGTGGCCAGTACGACCGCTCGTTCGATCGTGTTCTCGAGCTCCCGGACGTTGCCGGGCCATTCGTACCGCTCGAGCGCGCGTGCCGCTTCTTCGTCGATCCCGTCGATCCGCTTGCCGCATCGCTGGCGATGTTTTTCGATGAAGTGCTCAACGAGCACGGGAATGTCCTCACGTCGATCACGCAATGGCGGCAGTTCGATCGGGATGACGTTCAGCCGGTAGTACAGATCCTCCTGAAAGCGTCCGGTCGCGACCATCTGTTTGAGATCGCGATTGGTCGCGGCAATCACCCGCACATCGACGCGCTGCGTACGCTCGGCGCCCAGAGGTTCGAACTCCCGTTCCTGCAGCACACGGAGAAGCTTGGACTGTATCGCTGTCGTGAGCGTCCCGATTTCGTCCAGGAAGATCGAACCTCCATCCGCTAACGCGAATCGGCCTCGCTTGGTCAGCGACGCTCCGGTGAACGCGCCTCTCACATGGCCAAAGAGCTCTGATTCGAGCAGCGTCTCAGGGATGGCTGCGCAGTTCACCTTGATGAGCGGCATCTCGCGTTGCGCGCTGCGATGATGGATGAGCCGCGCCACCATCTCTTTTCCCGTGCCGGTCTCGCCCGTGATGAGCACGGTGCTCTTCGATTGCGACACCAGCTCGGCCCGCTCTATGACGCGCTCCATCGAGCGTCCTCGTCCAACGAGACCGTAATGATTGAACTCGGCGTCACGCTCGCTGATGAGATACTGCCGCTCGGTTCGCAGCCGCTGGCTCTTGACGGCTCTCCGCGCCAGCACGAGCAGCTCATCGACTTCGAACGGCTTTTCGAGAAAGTCCTCCACACCGAGCTTGAAGGCCTCACGCACGAGCTGCGTCGAACCGTGCGCCGTCATCATGACGATTTGAGGCCGTTCAGCCGAGCTGCCCTGCGCGAGCTCGCGGATCAGTTCGAGGCCGGTCATGCCGGGCATCACGTTGTCCACGACGAGCAGGTCGAAGGAGCGCTCATTGAGATACCGCTGCGCATCGCGGATCGTCGTGGCTTCGACGACCTCATGTCCCTCGTCCCGCAGAGCACGACCCAGCCGCTTCAGGATCTTCTCTTCGTCGTCGGCGAGCAGGATGGCGCCGTGGGTGACGGTCATGCCCGGCGTCCCTCGTGAGACAGGGGCAGGTCGATCTGCACTTCCGTGCCTTCGCCGCGGCGGCTCGAGACGGTGAGCACCCCGCCGAGCCCTTCGATGATGTTCTTGGCGATGGGCAGCCCGAGACCTGTGCCCGCGCGTCGCGTTGTGAAATACGGGTCAAAGATGTGGGTCAGGTCTTCGGGGCTGATGCCGACACCGTAGTCTCGAATCGCGATACGGACCCGGCCGCCACCCGCGCGGGTGCGGAGCACGACCTCCTGCGAATGCCCTGCTGCGACGCTCGGCCCGTGCGTGCCGGTGTCCGCCCGCGGCACGGCGAGAACCGCGTGACGAGCGTTGGTGAGAATGTTGACGAGCGCCGTCCGGAGCCGTTCGGCATCGGTCGCAACCTGTGGCATATGCGGGTCGAGTTCCAGCGACACGCTGGAGTCGGAAGAGCCCGTCCAGGCAGCTGCGGCGGACGCCCGGCAGACGTCGTTGATGTCGGTTTCAGCGAGCTCGAATCGAATCGGTCGCGCGAAATCCAGGACTTCGCTGACGATGCGGTTGAGCCGGATCGTTTCATCGTCAATATCCGAGATGGCCTCGCGTCGCTCGACCGCCGTGACTCGTTCGTTGCGGAGCGTCGAGAGCGACGCACGAATGATCATGAGTGGATTCCTGATCTCGTGCGCAATCACTGTCGAGAGACGGCCGAGCGATGAGAGACGTTCCTTCTGGGCGGCTTCACGCTGAGAGCGCGCCACGGATTCGGTCAGGGTATTGAACGTCGAGGCCAGGAGGCGGGCATCCTCGTCGTCCCACGCACGGCTCTTGAGCGATATTTTACGTGTGAGATCGCCGGTCGTGGCGACTTCGCGCATGGCCGTGGTGATGGCCGCGAGCGGTCTCGTCATCGTGCGGGCGACGCCGTAGCTGAGGATGGTCGCCAGCAGCAGCGTGACAACCATGACCGCAGCCAGCCGGATACGGATGGTGCTGAGGAACTGCAGGCTGTCGGTTCTGGAGCGCAGGGTGATCGCGACGCCTCCGTTTGAATCAGCGACTTCCATTGGCTTGGACAGGGCAAGGAACTCTTCGTTTCCGATCGTGATTGACCCGATCTGAGGCCTGTTCATCGCCGCGGTCAGCGCTGCGTGTGCCTGCACCGGCAAGGTCGAGGCGAGAATCCGTCCCTGGACCCCGAATGCCACTTCGCCGCCCGTCAGACTCTTGAGCTCTGCCGCGAGTGCCTGATCGAGGAAGAGACCCACTGTCAGATGTCCGAGGATCTCGGGGACATCGCCGTCGAGCAGGATCGGGACGCTCACGAGCTGCAGGACGCCGCGTTCATGCGGAACGAACACCGTGACCTCGTCATCCGCCTGAGGGCGTGCGGCCATGGCGACGGTGGAGGAGTCGCCTCCGTCAGCTCCCAGGACCATGCCGCGGCGACCGGTCAGCACGAGCAGGTCGGCCGCGACTTCCTCGCGGTACTCCTCCGCGAGGGGTTGCACGGTGGGTGGGTCGCCGGTTTCGACGGCGGCCTTCAGCTTTGGGAGGTCGGCGACCACTCGGGCCAGCCGAATGAAATGGTCGGTGCGGATGACACCCGAGCGTTCAACCAGGGTGGCCGCTTCGAGCAGGCCCCGCCGGAGGTCGGCCTCCGCTTCGCTCGTTGCGCGCTCGTCAACGAAATAGAACGCCAGCCCCAACGACAGGGTCGCCAGCAGTGTGCAGGCCAGGAAGACCCGGTTGGTGAGGGAAGAGATTGCCCGCATCTACGGAACCCGAAGTCCTTGCCGGATACGTGCCATGACGCCTCCGGATCCTGTCACGGAACTCCGGGGGATCCTAAACCACCTCTGGACGAGCATCGTATGAGGCTGTGACGGCCGGCGTAAGGTGTTACCGCGCCCGTAAGGCGGCCGCTTCGAGGTTTAAAGGTAGTGCCGACCCGTTTAAGGGTGGTCAATAGGGTCGGAGCTCCGGGGTATACTTGCCCGGCAAAAACACGGTCTCGGCGCGGGGCCGGGACCAGGAGACCTGCGTGGCATACATCATCTGCGAGCCGTGCATCGGCACGAAGGACAGCGCCTGCGTGGACGTGTGTCCCGTCGATTGCATTCATCCCCGCAAGGACGAGGCGGGATACGACGCGAGCGAAATGCTCTACATTCATCCTGACGAATGCATTGACTGCGGCGCCTGCGTCCCCGCCTGCCCGGTCGAAGCAATTTTCGCGCTCGACGAGACCCCGGAGCGTTGGACACGCTTCATCCCCGCGAACGCCGAGTATTACCAGAAGTAGTCCCGCGGCGATCGTAAACAGCAAGATTGGAGTGGAACGAAGATGCCTGTAATCCGTGGCTTCGCACTCTCCCTCGCGGCGCTCGCCGCGCTCTACACCCTTAGTCCTCACGCGGCCGGTCAGGTCGCTGCGTCAGCGGATCCCGCCACACAGATTCAGATAGGCAACGAGGCGTTCGAAGCCGCGCGCTACCAGGAGGCGATTGACGCCTACAACCGCGCCATCGAGAGCAGCGACCCGGCACTCGTGATGCGCGCCCGAAAAGGGAAGGTTCGTACGGCACTGCGCGTGGCGGAGTTCGAACTGGCAAGGGTCGAGGCTGAGACGCTGACTGCCGGGCCCAATTCCGATGCGGAGTCACAGACGCTCCTTGGGGACGCGCTCTGGGGCAACGGGTTGTTCGATGAAGCGGACCGCACGTATCGCGCCGCACTCGAGCAGGAGCCCGAGTCGTCTCGCGCCAGGTTCGGCCTCGCACGGTCGCTCGCCACGACGAGTCGCCTCGATGAGGCCTTGAAAGAGGCGCTCCAGACGGCGACACTCTCGCCGAAGGATCCCGAAGTTCATGCGCTCGTCGGTCTCGTGTACGAGCGGCTGAATCGGTACGACGAAGCGGCGGACGCATACGACCGCTACATCGCCCTCCTCCCGTCGAGTGAAACCAGCACAATGGCCGCCATCTCTCAGGGCAAGGTCCGGCTGCTGCGCAGCTTCAAGGGACGCGTGCCGCTCCAGGTGACCGAAACCGCCGGCCGCGTGTATCGCGTGCCGTTCCGGATGGTCAATCGCAAGATCGTGCTGCAGGGCCGCGTGAACCGCACGCCTGTCGAATTCGTGCTCGACACCGGTTCCGAGCGGACCGGCGTCTCGGATGTCACTGCCCGGCGCGCGGGTGTTGTGTCGGTGACTGCCACGCTCACCGCTGGCGTTGGCGTGGCCTCGTTGCGCAGGCTCGAGCTCGGCCGTGCGGACAGCATCGAGGTGGGTGCGCTCAGAATCCGTAACGTGCCGCTCTCGATCAGAACCGTGATGCGCGGTGCGCTGCCGAGGTGGCAGAGCGAGAGCTTCTCGCCGTTGTCGCTCGGCTACTCCCTCGTCGTGGACTATCAGCGTCGCGAAGTGCTGTTGTCCCGGGCGCTCCCCGAAGGGCCCGCTGATATTCGTCTGCCGATGCGCATGAATCGGCTGCCGCTCGTCAGAGGCCTGCTCAACTCCAAGTACCCGGCGTACTTCGTGGTTGACACCGGGGGAGAGCTCATCTCCATCAGTGCTGAAACGGCGCTGTCGCTGGCGATGCCGCCAGTGCGTCGCATTCCGTTGAAGGTGTTCGGGATGTCCGGTGTGGACGAAAACGCGTTCCTGCTGCCCGGCGTGAATCTCGACTTTGAAGAGATCGAGTATCGCAACGTGGGCCTCGCAGTGCTGAATCTTCGGGCACCGAGCGTGCTCCTCGGCTTCCAGCTCGGCGGCATCGTGGGCCACCGCTTCCTGTCGGACTACCGTGTGTCGATGGATATGGAGCGGAGCGAACTCCGGCTGCAGAAGGTCCAGGCGGTCGCTACCCGGTAGCTACTAGCTGGTAGCCAGTAGCCAGTAGCTCCTACCGGCTACTAGCTACTGGCTACTGGCTAGAAATCGTATCCAATCCAGACGGCGAACCGCGGCTTGCGGAACCACTCGCTGCCGCTCGCTACGCCTTCTGCCACGGCATCAGCGTTGAATCGCAGGTCTTCCCAGTCCTTATTGAGGAGCGTTCGCCAGGCCCAGTCGAAATGGACAGGGAAGCCGAGCGCGAACGTCTCGAGGCCGACGCCATACGAGGCACGCGCGTCTACGAGCCTGAAGCCATCAACCTTGGTTGGCGCGCCATAGATCGGTGTCTGCCCGTTGAATGCGATGAGCGGCGAGTAGGTCTCGCTCTTGTTCGACACCCACTTGAACGGTTGCCCTTCGAAGCGTCCACCCCCCATGTTGGCAAAGAGGACGCCACGAATCCCGCCGAGTACGCCCACCGGTGTGAGCATCGCTTCGATGAACGGGAAGCGGAGCTCCGCGTTGAGAAACGCTGACTCGGACCCGATGAACTCCAGGTAGTCGTAGCCGCGCATTTCTGAATTGCCGCCGAAGTACAGGAAGTCTGGCGCATCACCCCAGCTCTTGAATCCGCGCGCGCGCAGGGCGACGAGGCCAGACCCACCAAGTCGCTTGTAGTACCGCAGGTCCGTGTCAACGGTCTGACGGCCGAGCGTTTCGCCAATCGCCGGTGACACTTCGTACGAAAGGCGCATGGTGTTGCCGGAGAGCGGTCCGAATTCACGGAAGACCGTCGTCTCCTGCACGAAGTTGACGCCGAGTGGGACGTAGGTGCCGGAGCGGAGGAGTTGCCGGCCGAACTGTGCCTCCTGAAACTGCTCCGATTCCTGCTGAAGTCCCGGGTCGTTGAACTCCTCGCGGTACTGCAGCACGCCGCCGACGAACTCAATCCGGCGATAGCGATTGAGCGGCCAGATGCCGAAGATGCTTCCGCCGCGGATGGTGCGCGTCGCAACCGCCAGGTCGCGATCAACGTTGATGAGGTTGGCGTACCGCGGGTCGTAGAAGACACCTTCGAGCGCACCGTAGAAGAACTGCGTCTGCGAATACGCCTGGAACGCGTAGTTGAAGCGTCGGGCAAGATTCAAGTACGAGAAGGACAGCGTCCGGTACTGGGCGATCGACGCGGCATACATGCTGAACGTCTTGTCACCCAGCACGTCGCTGAAGCTGACCGCGGAGCCACCGAACACGTCGCCGCCGCTCGTGACGCCGAGGTTGACCGGTGGACGACCGTCGAGAAACATCTTCTCGAACGTGCCCTTCTGCCGCTTGTTGTTGGCGATGAGCGTGTGCTGGAGCGGCGCCTGGAAATCGATGATCGGTCCGGGCGCGCCGAAGTCCGCGCTGGCCGCCGTGACGATCGGATCGCGCTGGTCGAGTGTGTGCAGCTCGTACTCGCCTTTGTAGTAGCCGACGAAGGCGATCTTGGGTTCGGCGCGGCCCATGTTCAGCACCACCGCCGAGGTGTTGCCGCCGAGGGCGTCCGTGTACTGGCGCAGTTGTCCGGTCTTCAGATTGAGCGTCCAGATGTTGTAGATCGTGCCGTTGCGCGCGACCTCCGCCGAGACCGACGTACCCGGATCGGTTGCCGTTGACGAAAACACGAGCGTTTCGGCATTCAGAAACTGCGCTGCTGAATCGTCGTGCGTGCCGAACGTGATCTGCGTTTTCTGTCCTGTACCGACATCGAGCCGGAAGAGCTTTTCGCTGCCACTCACGCGCGCCACGTAGACGATCGACTGGCCATCAGGGGACCACGTCGGACCGGAGTCGGCAAACCCGTCCTTGGTGAGGTTGGTCACCGCACGCGTGGCCAGATCGACGACGAAGATGTCACCGACGCCGTTCTGCAGCGCGGCGAACGCGACTTTCTTGCCGTCGGGTGAGATGTCGGGCGATTCCGGATCGTCAATCGTCCTGAGCTCGACACGTTCCTCGATGTCACCGTTGAGCACGTTCTGAAGGATCAGCGTGCGCCACTTCTCGGCGCGCACGAAGTAGCCGATCTGGTCGCCCGACGGTGCCCATGAGAGCCACGGCACCATGTTGAACCGCATGCCGGGCGTGATGATGAACTCGAATCCGAGACTCTGGTCGAACCCGCTGGTGAGATTGCGGATGATCGAGCCGTCCTTCGAGGACATCAGCACGATATCCAGTTCCTGGTCGCGCCGGTTACCCGTGACCATGGCGATGAGGTCGCCCGAGGGTGACGGTTCGATTGAAAGTGACCCGACGAACGACGATCGCTCCGGGTTGGGCGCGAGATTGCGTCCGTAGTCGGCCGGACGCTCCTTGTCGCGGAATGGCTTGAAGCGGTCCTTCAGATACTTGTCGAACTCGAGGTCGAACTCCTCGGGAGTCAGCTTGAACGCCTCCATGTAGGCGTCCTCGCCGCCGCCGATCACCGACTTGCGCAACGAGAAGAGGTACTGGCGGATGCCTTCCTTACCCCAGCGCGATTCGATGAACTCGAATACCGCGTGCCCGAGGTTGTAGACCATGCGGACATTGCCGATCGCCGCATAGCCCTCCATCTCGGTCATCTTGGGAACGATGTCCGAGACCGCCGCGTCGCGCACCGTCATCAGGTCGATCGGCCGCCACATGCCGGTCATGTAGTCGGACAGGCCCTCGTTCACCCAGAGAGGTACTGAACGACGGATGAGCGACGTCGGGATGATGTCGAATTCGAACTGGTGCGTCAGCTCGTGCACGATCGTGCGATAGAGGAGATCCGGCGGCTCGTCGATCGGCATCACGATCCGATAGCGCGTGGGCTCAGCGAAGGCCTGCACGCCTTCCTGGGCCGCACCCGGAATGACGTTCTGCTGCTGGAACTCGCTGTTCGTCTTGAACAGGATCAGCGGGACCTTATAGGCCAGGTCGTACTTCAGCTCGGCGCTGACATGCTGGTAGGCGCTTTCCGCGTATCCCGCCACGCGCTCGAGGTGCGGTTCGATCTCAGGGTAGTAGTAGATCTCGAAATGTTCGGTGGTGTAGATCTGCCACTTGAAGTTGTCGTAGCGGATCTGGTTCTTGCCGAAGTAGGGGATGTACGGGGTCTGAGCCGAGGCCAGGCCCGGAGCCAGTCCGAGGGCCGCAATAAGGGCGACCGCGGCGGCCAGCAAGGCACCGCGGGAAGTACGGTTGCTCATGGACTTCTCCTCAGGTTCTCTTCGACCTCGGCGAGAACGAATGTTGAGCGATCTTACTGCCGACTCCCGTGGCCGCAAAAGCCCGGGAGACCCGTGCTCGGGCGTTACCGCCACGCCATAACTCGCCGGAAGGAGCAAATGACGTACCGCGACGCTCGAATCGAACTGCTCCGGGAATCCCCGAAGAGCCCGGTTTGGGGGTCGCGCCTGCGTCCTCTCTCGCGTGCACCGGTGGCCTCGCGGGGTGATAATGGACGTGCGCATGAGCGATACCCCTCTTGATCCCGTTCCGGACGACATCGCAGCGTCGGCTTCGATTTCAGAGCCTGGCGCTGTCCCGCCTGCGTCTGGCCTGAGTCAACGACAGAAAGCCTGGCTCGGCATGGCAACGGTCGGCGTTGCGCTGCTACTTCTGACGCTCATGCCGGGGCCAGAGACTGTGGACCCGAACGCGCCCCCTCCCGCGGCTGATGCGGAGACTCCCGAGGTCACCGACGCGTCCTTCAGCGGCAAACTGGCGCCGCTCAACTACACGCTCAAGGACATGAACGGCATCGACGTCAAACTCGAGTCGTTCAAAGGCAAGATCATCCTGTTGAACTTCTGGGCGACGTGGTGCGGACCATGCCGCGTGGAGATTCCGTACTTGATCGAGCTGCAGCGACAGTACAGCGACGACCTCGTGATCCTGGGTGTGTCGGTGGATGATCCGGCAGAGAAGCTGAAGCCGTACGCGACGGAGATGAAGATCAACTATCCGCTGCTCGTGGGCAACGGGCGCCAGGATTTCCAGGACGCGTACGGACCGTTCTGGGGCATCCCGGTGACGGTGTTCGTGTCGCGTGACGGGCGCATCCACAAGAAGCATTCGGGGATCGCGTCGAAGGAGCAGTTCGAACACGAGATCGCATCACTGCTGTAGTATGATCCCGCTATGTTGAAGGGCTTCACGCACGGTCGGCTCGCCTGCGGTTGTCAGCTGGCGTTTCGCGAGGGCGTCGAGGGAAGCCCAGTGACTGTGATGATTGATGTGAAGGGTCCGCATTGCACGATGCACCTTCACGTGCGCGACCTGCCTGTCTACGATTTTCGCGAAGCGCTGCGTCCGCCGACGCGCTTTGTCTCAGTCGAAGAAGAAGAGTACGAAGAAGAAGGTTAGCGGGTCAGTCGAACTGCACTCGCAGTTCGGCGACGAGCGGCAGATGGTCTGACGCCATCAGCGACAGCCGCGTCCTCGGTAGTTCCAGCTTCACGACTTCCACTGTCCCTTCGTAATAGATGTGGTCGAGGTGCACCACAGGAAAGACGCCGGGATACGTACGTCTCCGCCGCAGGTGCGCTCTCAGGTCGATGCTCTCCAGACGCTCGTTGAGCATTTGCGTCGCCTGTCCCCGCATCCACTCATTGAAATCGCCGAGCACGACCTTCGGCTGCCCGACGCGCTTGTCGATCATGATCGTGCTCAACCGCTGAGCCTGATGGCGCCGCTCGAAGATGGCGGTTCCGAGGTGCACGTTGTAGAGATGCAGCGTGTCCTCTCCCATCGCAAGGTCTACACGCTGGCAGCACCGCGGCTCACAGGTCTTCCACGACAAGTCGTGCTGGGCGTGATGGATGATCGGCAGGCGGCTGAGAACGACGTTTCCGAAGAGCGATGACCGCCAGTGGCGTGTGGGCGCCATCACCCAACCCATGCCGAGCAGCGCGCCAAGCTCCTCAGCCTGTCCGGCACTCTTCGGTCCAGCGCCCACCACTTCCTGCAATGCCACGACATCGGCGTCGATGCTGCGGATCACGTTGGCGATGCGTTCGGTGCTCGTTCGACCATCCATGCCCCGGCATCGGTGGATGTTGTAGGTCGCAACACGCAGCACGCGCCAGCGAGGATCAGAGGTCATAGGGGCGACACAAGAGTGGGAGGGTGCGAGGGTGAGACGGTGCGGGGTGCGAAGGTTCGGGTGCGACGGTGCGACGGTGCGGGTACGACGGGCGGGAACTCATATGAAAGTGCACGCACGGAGCGTGCCGTTCAGTCGAGGTCGAAGTCGCGGGTCGGGCGTGTGACGGGTTCCTGCTTTGCCTGTTTGAGGGCCTCCTCGAAACGCCGCGCCAGGGCATCGTCTCGGCCTCTTTCGGCCTCGACCGACTGCTGGAAGAGTGCCTCGCGGCGGGCGTCCTCGGCCGCGAGGATGCGAGCTGCCTGATCGAGCTCTGGCTTGTCGCTGCGCTCGGGCTCGACGCACGACACGATGCGGCCAAGATTGCCGTCAACCACCAGCGTCGATCGGCAGCACGGGCAGGTCACCTCGAACTCGCTCTTTAGTCTAGACACGATGCACTCATGATACTGCCTCGGGCCAGCCCCCCGGTCTTAGCCCTTCTTCCTGAACACTCTCGGCAGCTCTGTCCACCGCTCGATTCCTGAGTAGTACTTCCACGGCTTGTAGCCGTGCGTGTCCATGAAGGCGCGGTAGCGCCGCCGCAGACGGTCGGCACGCTGATCTGACGAGCGGATCCGACGATGGGGCCAGTCGAGGAGCATGCGTTCGACTTTCCAGAGATTCCCTTCGCCGAGCCGCCAGTCGTAAGACCCCAGCACACGCAGATCGACGACCGCGTATGCCTTGATCCGGCCGGTGAAGTCTATGTATCCCTCGAAGTAGCTGAGTGCGAGCGCCCGAGGCGTGGCAAACACCGGCTTCCTTCCGTGCAGCCCTGGATCACGCGAGCGTGCGACGGAGCCCCAGCCGTTCGGGCCGCGATACACAAAGATGACGTGGTCGAGAAGGTCGATCGACTCGAAGCTGAGCACCAGTGGCGGGTAGCCGTGTTGCTCGAGGATCACGGCCGCGGAAAGCGTGGCCTCGAGGCAGTGCGCCGTGCCCGTGCGGACGACCCCACGGAAACCGCGAAGGGTCTCGCCCCCTTGTTCAGTGTTGTAAGGCAGCGCATTCAGCCAGTGCTGAACCGCATCTGGTGTACGCAGACGAGCGACGAGCCGTCGTTCTGTGGCGTTGAGCGGAATGGACGGGGGAGACGTCCGATCAGCGCGCGGGAGGGGGAGTCGCTTTGAGGTCGGCAACGAGTTCGGCAGGCAGCCACATGTTGCCGGTGTACGCCTTGACGAGACGTCCCTCGGCATCGATCACCGCGGTTCGGAGGTTGTGTACGAGCGCGTTGCTCGCGTCCCCTGGTTCGGCAATCACGCCGAATCGTTTCGCAAACCCCAGGACGTCATCGGCACTACCCGTCGTGAAGTGCCAACGCGCAGGATCTGCACCGAGCGCCTTTGCGTGTGCGGCAAGGACGGCCGGGGTATCAAATGTCGGGTCGAGTGTGACCGACAGCAACTGGACGTCGGCCAGCTCGGGAGCCTTCTTGATGGCGTCCTGCACCGCCGTAAAGTGCTTGTCCATCAACGGACAGAAGTCCTGAATGGGACAGCGGGTATAGATAAACGTCAGGGCAACCCGGTGGCCACGAAGCGACGAGATCGGGAGTGGCTTTCCCGCTTCGTCGATGAGTGCGTGGTCCGGAACCGCATCGCCGTCCTTCAGCAGATCGGCGTCCGTGAGGGCCGGGCCGGCGCCAGGCGACCTGAGTGGTTGATTGCCAGTGGTTGTGAGCGTGGTGAGGTAGGCGCTGACCTCTTCAACCACCAATGTCGCGGTGACCATGTCGCCCGGCTTCTTGCCGTCGAGCAATGCGGTGTCCTGCACCTTGTAGGGCATCACCATCGCTGGCATGAAGCCGGGGATGTCCTCATGATCGACAACCACTTCACCGCGTGCGGCATCGAAGCTGACGATCTGCCCGTGCACCTCGTAGCGCTTCGGTTCCGGGGCCTGCCGGCACGCGGCCGCCGCCGACGCGAGCACGAGGACGATACCGATCAGTCGCCGCATGTGCTTAACTCTATCAAATGATGTGGGTGGGCACGTCCGGCTACAACTACCCTGAGTGGAAGGGCACTTTCTATCCGGAGACGCTGTCCGCGTCGAAAATGCTGCCCTACTACGCGGCACGTTTCACGACGGTCGAGATCAACTACACGTTCTATCGAACGCCCACGGAGAAGATCCTTCAAGGTTGGGATCTGGCCACTCCTGAGAACTTCAGGCTGACCCTCAAGGCGCCAAAGCGAATCACGCACGACGCCAGGTTGAAGGAGTGTGGCGATGAGGTGAGGCGCTTCATAGAAACGGCCGCGACGCTCGGGCCCAAGCTGGGTGTGCTGCTGTTTCAGTTGCCGCCGAATCTCAAGAAGGATGCGGCTCGTCTCGACGCCGTTCTCCAGGCCTTTCCCGTCGGCACGCGCGCCGCATTTGAGTTCAGGCACGTCTCGTGGCTTGACGAAGAGATCTACGCGCTCTTGCGTGCACGGAATCTGGCGCTCTGCATCGCCGACAGCGAGCGGCTTTCGACGCCGGTCGAGATCACGGCCGACTACGGGTACTTCCGGCTGCGCGATGAGGGGTACACGCCAACCGATATCGACCGGTGGGGCGCGATCATCAAGGAACGCACGACCGAATGCGGCGACACCTACGTGTACTTCAAGCACGAGGAGTCCGGAAAGGGCCCGGAGTTCGCGCGGCGGCTCATCGAATCACTCGCGAAGTAGAACACGCAGGCGCATCCAGTGCCCGTGCGGGACCGGGTGTCGCTCCGCGAAACCGACTTGATCCGCACATCCTCAGCCTTCGCAGCCGATCAACATGCTGTGCCAGTACACTTCCCACGGTTTCGCTCCGGACACCCGGTCCCGCACGGGCGCGTATGACTCGATCACGGGCGCTGAGTCGAGATGAATCGCACGATTTCCCGTTCCGCCCAGTAGCCGTCATAGCCGTCCGCAGCGTGCTCGAGGTAGCCGCAGTGGCCACCGTGTGTCGTGGCGACAACGGTGATGTTCGGGTTGCCGGTGACTTCAGCCCGGCGGAACGGGGCGATCGGGACGAACGGGTCATCTTCGGCGGCAAGAATGAGGGTTGGTACCTGAATTCCGTGGATCACTCGCAGGGCACTGGCGCGATGGTAGTAGTCCGCGGCGTCGCGGAAGCCATGATACGGCGCCGTGTAGGCCTCATCGAACGCTCTGACCGACCAGATGCGGCCAAGCGGCTCGAGCGAGAAGTCGCCAGGGAACGCCGCCGCCTTGCGTCGCATCCGTCCTTTGAGGTTTCGAACGAAGTTCCACTGATAGACGACGTTCGAGCGTCGCTCGAGCGCGTCCACGCACAGCGCCAGATCCATGGTGGGTGAGACCGCACAGACTGCGCGCAGGCATTCGCGCGAGGCGCTCTCGCCGAGATCGCCAGCCAGCTTCAATGCGAGGTTGCCGCCAAGGGAGTAACCCGCCAGCGCCACGTCCCGTATGCCGTCTCGCGCCACGAGCTCCCGGATGACGAAGAGTGGATCGTCTGTCAGCCCTGAGTGATAGAGGCCGCGCGAGAGTTGCTCCGTGCCTCCACAGTTGCGCTGATTGAGACGCACGACGTTCCATCCAGTCGCGAAGGCCTTGTCGGCGATGCCGCCCATGTAGTGCGCATGGCTCGACCCCTCTAGGCCGTGCAGCAGCACGAGCGTCGGCCACTCAGACGCGCGAGGGTGCCAATGACAGTGCGCGAGAACCCTAGCGTCCGCGGCAACGTCAAAGAAGCGCGCCTCAGGCGCCGGCAGTGAAGGAAACGCTCGTCGTCGCGCCCACGTGAAAAGCGTCTGTTTGTGCCCGCCAGTGAGACGGGGCCGGAAGGCGGATGGTTCGAACGTGGTCAACGGGTGGGCCAGAGGCGACGTGATTTCAGCTTATCATCCCGGCCATGGACAAGGACCTCGGTTCGACGCTGCTGCACATGACTCGTGTGCGTCTTCTGCACGATTATCCGGCGCAGATCGGTGCCTGTCTCGACGTCCTCACCGATGCCGAGCTGTGGTGGAGACCCAGCGAGCAGGCCAATGCCGTGGCGAATCTCGTGCTCCATCTTGCGGGCTCGAATCGATATCACCTCGAAGAGGCGATCGGCGGCCGGAGTGTCGGACGGGATCGCGATGCTGAATTCTCAGCGCGTGAGAAGTGCTCCCGGGCCGAGCTTCTGACAATCTGGAGCGAGTCTCTTCGAGCATCGGAGGGCGTCCTCAACGGCCTGTCGCCCGAGCAGCTCATGGAGACGACAGATCGAACGGGAAAGGTCACGACTTACGCGCAGATTCTGCTGCACGTCACGCACCACAACGCCGTGCACCTTGGACAGATTGTCTGGATCACCAAACTTCTGCACGCGGGTGCTTTGGACGAACTGTGGATGAAAGTGCGCGACCGCTAGTCTCAATCCCGAGTCTCGAGCCCCGAGCTCAGCGTAAGTCGTAAATCCGGAACTGGCGGTTGCTGTACAGCACCGGCAAGGGGATGTCGGCTTCGCTGACGAGGAAGTCGAGGTCGTATCGACGCGCAAGGTCGAGCGCCCGTTCATCAGTGAGCGTCGAGAAGTCCTCGATATCGCGCGTTCGATCGACCACACGCACGGCCACGTCGCGCGAGTAAATCGCGATGGCGGAGTCCTTGACCTCCTCCAGAAACACATCCCGCTCGGCCGCCACCCGCACGCTGGTGCCGTACTTCCACGCGTGTCCAGGGTCCGCAAGAACATGCACATCGCGGGGCTGGCTCCGAATCCAGCGCATCGCGTCTTCCCAGGGCGAGTCAACAAGACGCACGTCGAAGAGGCCGCGCTCGGGACGTTCGACCAGCATCACGTAGCTTCCGCGCCCGATCGCGAACGCCACCAGCACCGCGGCGATCGCCATCGCCTGTGTCCGGCGCGTTGGTGAGTCCGCCACAGCACCGATGAGGTACACAGTCGCCAGGAAATCAATCAGCCAGAACACCCTCGAGATCTGAAACTGCACCGGCAGAGCGACACGTGCAGCCACGAAGGGCAGTGTCACCAGGAACACGCCGACGAGCGCCGCAGCTCCCCAGAGCAGCGCCTCGTCTTCCTTCGTAGACTGGCCACGACCTCTTCGCGTCCTCTGCGCCCAGTAGAGAAGCGCGAACGTTCCCAGGTTGGCTGCCCACGCCCACACCGGCCATGCGGTGGCGAAGAGGGAGTCTTTGCTGGCCACCGCCTGCAACCACTCGTCGTCCATGATCGTCAGCGTTCCGCTCAAGGGCCCGGCGATGGCAGCTGTTGCCAGCAACACCGCAGCCACGATCCCGCCGACGATGCCGAGTCGTCTCATTCTGACATCCAGCGTTGCGAGCGCAACCCCGATGAGGACCGCAAACCACAGCGCTGTGGTCACGTGAACAGGCGCAGCGACCGCGACGAGCGCAACAGCCATCCACGATCGCCGTCTCAGTAGCGCCGCCACGGCCAGCAACCCGAGGCCGAAGGCGAGCATTCGAGGGTGAAAGTACGGCTCGAGAGAGTTGGCGCTCGTCTCCGGGATGCGATGCCGCAGCGTGAGCACCGCGCCAAGCGCCACGAGGGCCCATCGGCTGCTATAGACGCGTGTGCCGATCAGGACAATGCCGGCCCAGACGAGCGCCAGCGAGAGCAGGTATCCCCAGAGGTACAGGATTTCCAGCGGCAGGCCTGTCGCGATCGCCAGCGTAGCCAGGATCTCGTCGAGCGCCATCAGGTGCCCCTGTGCGTCGATGAGTGAGGCGTCCCTCGGAAACAGCGAGGAGTCGAGGGATCTTTCGACGACCGGGATGTAGAAGGCCTGGTCGGAGACGCCGTATCGATAGCCCGCGCCGTTCGCGGTTGCGAGCAGGCCGAAGAGGACGCCCGCCGCGATGAAGATTGCCAGCGTCGAACGACGTGGCCCGCTCATAGCCACGTGACGAAAACGGGTGTCTGCCTTCCTGAATCAGAAGGCTGGTTCATCCGCGCTCGGACCGTAGATGGAGGGCACCGGAACGTCGAGCAACCGGAGATACACGGATAGTTGGCCGCGGTGGTGAATGAGGTGGCTCAGAACAAACGAACGCAGTACCGCATCCTTCGGCATGGAGAAGAGCGGCGTGCCGTTTCGCTTGAGGGTCCAGACCGTCATCAACGCCGCGTCGTTGCTGTTGGCAAGCGCACTGCGGGCGGCTGACGCGTTGGCGTCGAATGTCGCCAGCACTGCCGATCGTGAGGATAGGAGAACCGACGAGCGACCGTTGCCGATATCAAACATCGGCGCACTGAGCGTGTCGGTCGCCCACGTCGGAAGGCCTGCGATATGCGAGGCCAGCTCACCGAGCGAATACGATTTGAGGTGGGGTTTCCACCCCAGGTGTTCGTCAGGTATTCGTTCCAGCACCTTCCGGGTCGTGGACATCTCCCGATCGAACTGGGGGAGAAGTCCATCCAGCATTCCCATGATGTTGGTCGCCCCTGGCCCGGCAGCTACTGTTGCCGGCCGAAATTCACCGTGGGCACCCGCTCCGCCTCTGGAGGAGCATTAAACACCTCGTATTCACGGAATCCAAAAATACTCGCCGTGATGTTCGACGGGAACTGCCGCCTCGACGTGTTGTAGGCCTGCACCTGCTCGTTGTAACGCATACGCTCGACTGCGATGCGATTCTCCGTGCCGGCGAGCTCGTCCATCAGCCGGTTGAACGTCTCATTCGAACGCAGCTGAGGGTAGTTCTCCACGATCACCAGCAGTCGGGCCAGTGCCGAGCTCTGCTCGTTCGCCGCCTGCATCGTCTGCGCCGGCGTCTGTGCGCCCGCGAGCTTGGCCCGTGATTCCGCGATCTGGCCAAAGACGTCGCGCTCCTGCTGCGCCACGCCCTTCGTGGTCTCCACGAGATTGGGAATGAGGTCGTTGCGCCGCTGAAGCTGGTTTTCCACCTGGCCCCACTGCGCTTTGATCCCTTCCTCCTGCGCGACGAACTGATTGTACGAGCAGCCCGGCGCTAGAACCGCGACCACACACAGCAACGCGAGTACTCCCGCCGTTCGAATCGTTCGAGTCATCGTTTCAACCTCAACCCCATTGTCACCACTTCCGGGTGCGGCCGTCCGTTCATTTTGCATTCCGCATCTTGCATTTTGAATCGTTACCATCCAGCACCCCC
>JABFSA010000087.1 GCA_013140775.1 Acidobacteriota bacterium
CCGCAGCGGTGAGCGCTGCCTGCCCGGCCGCGTGCCCCCCCGCCTGCAGCACGTAGGCGACGATGTCGATCGACTGTTCGCGCGTCAGCGTCCCTGGCGCCTGAAAGGGCATCGTGTTCTGAATCTTGTCGGTGAGCTCGGTGAGCGTTCGTCCGCCCCACGCCGTCAGGAAGGTGCCGCCGGTCAGCATCGGCCCGAGACCGCCTTCGAGCTTCTCGCCGTGGCAGCTCGCGCATTCGGCCTGGTACACGCCCAGTCCACGCTTTGCCTGCTCCGCTGAGTAGACACCGGAATCGATTGTGCGCGGCTGCTGCCTGGCCTGGCCGGATGCCGACATCGCAATCACCATCCACGCGAACACCGTCGCACCGAGCACGCCGCGAACGGCGCCAGATGTTCTTCGAATCACTCGCATCCCGAATCTCTCCCCCGCGACAACGCGCGTCCGAACGGCTTCACACCCACAAGGCGGGTCCAATTCTATAACGGGACCCGCGCCCCCGCCTGATGGTGTACCGTATGCCGCGCGCATGGGATTGAGGTCCTGCCTCATCGGTTGCCTGATCGTCATCGCGGGTGGTCTCGGACACCCGCCATCGGCGCAGGAAACCCGCCCCGTCGATGCCATCGTCGTGGGCGCCGGCCTCTCAGGGCTCTCGGCCGCGATCGAAATGGGACGCGCCGGTGTCCGCGTGCTCGTCGTTGACATGAACTCCGTGGCCGGAGGCCACGCGGTGCTCGCCGGTGGCGTGGCGATCGTCGGCACGCCGGTCCAGGAGAAGGCGGGGGTCACTGACTCGCCCGACCTCGCTGTGAGGGACTGGATGGAGTGGACCGACGATGGCGACCCGGCATGGACGCGGTTCTACGCCGAGAACTCCCGGACGATGATCTACGACTGGGTTACGGCGATGGGCGTCGAGTTCGTCCGCGCGGGCAACGCGAACGGCAACAGCGTGCCGCGTTTTCACTTCACGAAGGGGCGGGCGCTGCACCTCGTGATGCCGATGTTCAAGACGGCGTTGACGCTGCCGTCTGTGTCGTTCCTGTGGAACGCGCGGGCGGAGCGTCTCGTTGTGGAAGGCGGCGCGGTGCGCGGCGTCGAGATCCGTCACCTGCGGACCGGCCGGACCGAGACGCTACGGGCCGCGCACACCGTGCTCGCGACGGGCGGCTTCGAGAGCGATCTCGACCGCGTGCTGGGCAACTGGACACCCGGCCTGCCGCGGCCGGATCGCCTGCTCATCGGCTCCGCGATCAGCGCGACAGGATCGGGCCACGACATGGCGACCGCCGCCGGCGCGGCGCTGAGCCGCATCGATCGGCACTACATCTACATCGACGGGCTTCCTGATCCGCGCGATCCCGAAGGCATCCATGCACTGACCGGCGGCAACGGCCGGTCCATGTGGGTGAACGCGCAGGGCCGGCGCTTCACGAACGAATCCGGATGGGACAAACAGATCCTGGTGGATCTGCTCAACCAGAAGCCATCCAGCTACTGGGCGATTTTCGACGAGATGTCCCGCGACGCGTTTGGCGTCCGCGGCGCGGCGTGGCTGACCACGCCGATGGCCGGGCATCCGATCCTCGACAACCCGCGCTCGGCGCACAAGGCGCAGAGCCTGGCGGCTCTGGCCGCGATGGCGGGTCTCCCAGCGGACGCGCTCGCCGCCAGCGTCGCGCGCTTCAATCAGCTGATCGCGAGCGGCGCCGACGCCGACTTCTCCAGATTCAAGCCGGGCGATCGGCTGCCGGCGACGATCACGAAGCCGCCTTTCTATGCGGTGCAGTTCTTTCCGATGACCCGGAAGAACATGGGCGGCGTGTCGATCGACAGCGGCGCGCGGGTGCAGAGTCGCGAAGGTCGCACCGTTCCTGGCCTCTACGCCGCGGGCGAATTGACGGGGAGCGTCGGCATCAACGGCAGCCACGGGATGGATGGCATGTTCCTCGGGCCCGCGATCGTGACGGGCCGGCTGGCGGGACGATCCGTCGCCGAGGCACTGGCCGGTGGTGAACGGCAGGCGTCAGCCGCCCCAATGACGGAGCCGGCGGCGTCGTCCGGAGGACCGTCGCTTGACGGCCTGTCAGCCGAGACCCTGAAGCCGCTTCTCTCCTCGTCGCGCAACGGCTACTGGCACTTCGAGATGGTGCACAAGACGGTGGTCGAGCGTGAGTACACGTGTACGCGCTGTCATTCGGCGACGCTCCCGCCCGCGCCGCTCGTGACGCGCGCGCAGCGAGCGGCCCAGACCGGACTCTGCACGAACTGCCACTGAGCCCAACGGTCACCGAAGGAAGGCTCGGCTAAAGCCGAGCACTACGACGCCTACGTAGTGCGCAGCTTCAGCTGCGCAAGAGTCGCACTACTTCGTCAGGAACTTCGCCAGAATTTCTCGCGCTTCGTCCATCTTTGTCACGCGTCCGTGGACTGGAATGACCTGGTCGACGTCGAGCTGGAGCCGATCCACGGAATCAACAAAGTGCTTCAGATTCACGAGCGCGTTCGGTGGAGCCGTGAGGGGCGCCGCGGGAGGCGAGAACGAGTCTGCTTCGATCAGGATCTTCTCGGCGGGCAGGTATGCCATCAGCAGCCCTGGATTGTGCATGTTGCCGGCGTAGTGGTAGATGACCAGGCGTCGCGCGCCGTCGGTCAGCAGCTGCGTTCCGGTCACCCCCATGAACGTCGCCGTCTTTCCTGAACGCGACAGCCGGTCAGGGCTGATCGTCCGCGGATTCGACCAGACCTGCTGGTAGAAGGGGATGTTGTCGCGGTGCGTGACGATCGTCGCGCCTTCGGCAGCGTAGGTGCGCATCCCGCCGATGTGATCGAAGTGCGAGTGCGTATTCACGAGGTACCGGATCGGTTTGTTCGGTATTGCTTTCTTGATGCCATCGATGATTTCAATCGACTGCGCTTCGGTCTCAGCGGCCTCGATGACGACCACGTGGTCCCGGAATTCGACGACAGCGCTCTTGGCGTATGTCGGGAAGACCCAGACGCCGTCTGCAAGCTTTTCGGGCGGTGCGACCAGCGATGCCGGCGGGGTGGCGTTCCGGATGTTCGCGGGAACGTCGAAGGCCACTGCGGGGTTCACGCGCACGTCGGCCACACGAAGGTCGAGGAGCGGATAGCCTCCCTGGCGCTGCACGATGTGCGTCGGAAACTTCACGCCGTTGAAATCCTTGTACTCCGTGAAGTCCGCCTCGATCAGCGTGTCGCCGAGGACCGAGTGTCCGAACCAGCGTTCGATGTGCTCGATCAGGTTCTGATCGTTCAGCGTGGCTTCGAGCTTGCCGTACGTTGCGTTGTCGAGCGTGACGATTGTCTTCTTCGCGCCGCGCAGCGTGGCCGTGCGGGTGGTGGCCTTTGAACTGGCAGCCAGCTTCACAAAGCCCTGCGGCGTGAGCCAGATCTGCTCGGTGCGGCCGATGACATTGGGCTGGCGATCGTTGCGAAAACCCGAGGCGACGGCGTTGTCGCCGACGATGTCCCAGGCGTAGGCGCCATTGACCAGGGTGATGAGACGCTGTTCGGTCGCGAGCGGCTGAAAGCCTCCGCCGAGCGGCGGATCCTCGATTTGGGCCCTGCGGCGATCGTCGCGCATGGCCGGTGCTGCGAAGTCGATCGTCATCGTGTAGGCAGGCAGGCTGAAGCGGGGCCACGCTCCTGCCCCGGTGTACGACTGGCCGAAGACGTAGTCGAAGCCCCACCCCGAAAACTGCAGTGTTCGCAGGTTCGTCGCCCCGAGTGCGGAGGCCGCCGCATCGATCACGGCTTTGGCATCCTGCGCCTGACCGGTGGGCGAGGTAAGCAGAATGAAGGAAAAAAGGGCGATGAGCGTTTTTTTCATGTGTTTGCCAAGGCGTGTTTTACCATACACGCCGCCCGGATCCCTGAGGAAGCCTCAAGCAGCGAAGGAGAAGCGCATGCGCGTGTCGTTGTCCATGAATCGCGGATTGGTGGTTATCGTGTGCGGCCTCGCGCTCGGCCTCGCGGCATGCCGGGAGGCGCAGGCGCCAGCGCCGGCTGATGCACCGCTTGTCCAGGCACTCGATGAGCAGGGAGCGCCGCTCTTCAAAGTCGATCCGTTCTGGCCGAAGCCGCTCCCGAACAAGTGGAGCATGCAGCAGGTCGTCGATCTCTACGTGGATGTGGACGATCACGTATGGATCATCAACCGCCCAGCCGACGCGCGGCCCGATGAGATCGGTGCGCAGGCAAATCCCGCCCGCGTGGACTGCTGCGTGACTGGGCCGGTGATCGTCCACTTCGATCCTGAGGGAAACATGGTGAACGCCTGGGGCGGTCCGGATCATCATGCCGGGTGGCCGGGTCGATTGCAGACCATCGGCATGGATCGCGAGAAGAACGTGTACGTGTCAGGCACCATGCCCGGAGACAGCATCATCAAGTTCTCGGGCGACGGCACGTTCCTGTGGGACTTCGGTCACCGCGGCCCGAAAGTGCCGGCCAACCAGGTAAAGATGAACAACCAGCAGACCGACATCTTTCCGCCGGGCATCGGTGCCTTCGAACTGGACGAGGAGGCGCGGGAGATCTATGTCTCGGATGGTTTCCTGAACAAACGAATTCTCGTCTACGACCTCGACACCGGCGCGTTCAAGCGCGGCTGGGGCGGTCACGGGATGCCTCTCAGCGAGATCGACAACGAGCCGACGCCGCCGTACACCTGGACCGGCGCGCCACCTCCCGATCAGAAGACGTTCGCGCCCGCGCTTCACTGCGTGCACCGCTCGCGGGACGGGCTGGTCTATGTCTGCGAGCGGGGCATGAACCGCGTGCAGGTCTTCAAGACCGACGGGACGTGGGTTCAGGATTTCCACATTCGCCCCGAAACGATGGCCCGTGGGCCGGAGTGCGGAGGCATCTGGCATGCCACGCAGCCGCCGTGCGGCACGGTCTACAACCTCGCGCTGTCCCGAGACCCGGAACAGAAGTACGTCTTCGTCGCCGACGGGACGAACAACCGTGTCTGGATCCTCGACCGCAAGAGCGGCAAGAACCTCGGGTCGTTCGGTGGCAACGGACGCTATGCCGGACAGCTTCACTGGATCGATGCGATCAAGGTGGATTCGAAGGGGAACATCTATACCGGTGAGGTCGAAGACGGCAAGCGTGTTCAGAAGTTCGTTCCCGTGATGGTGCCTGCGAATCAGTAGCTGAGGCCGACTTCGCTCACAAACCACGAAGGGACGAATGACACGAAGGAATATTTGGCTCTGTAAATTGTGACCTTCGTGGATCTTCGTGTTCTTCGTGGTTGATCTGGCCGGATGAGGCAGCCCGTCGTTCAGTTACAACCACGAAGAAACGAAGGACACGAAGGAATTATTGGTCTTGTACCTTGTGACCTTCGTGGATCTTCGTGATCTTCGTGGTTGTGGCCGGAGGCGAATGCGTGGGAGGTCGGTGATGAAGACAGTCGTTACGGCGGTGTGCATTCTCGCCATCTCGACGTCGGCGTTCGGACAGGAGTGGATGGAGTTCGCGAGCCGGGAAGACCGCTTCACGTGCAACTTCCCCGGCCAGCCCACGATCACGGAGACAACCTTCCGGTCTCAGTTCGGCGCGGACCTGCCGGCGCGTGTCTACAGGGCCGAGTCCGGGCCTGGCCGGTACTCGATGACCGTGGTGGACTACCGGCCGATCGAGGGCATTCTCACGGCGAAGTCGAAGTCGTGTCCCGCCGGCGCGGAGGCATGCAGTGGGAACACGGCGGAGACGAGCTCGACGGGTGCCGGTTACTGGAAGGCCGATGTGGCCGGCGCGCTCATCTACGCCACATGGCAGTTCATGCAGCGGGACGCGAAGGTGACGCATCTGCTGTGGAACAACGTGGACTTCGTCGAGGGCCATCAGCTGCAGCTCACCAACGCGGACAAGTCACGTACGCTGGCGGCCATCTACATGCACGAGAACAAGCTGTACATCCTGGAGGGCACCGTGCCCGAGGGCTATCCGGAGCCGGGGATCTTTCAGCAGTCTCTCGGCTGGATTGATGAGAACGGGAAGCCGTTCCGGTACGGGTCGCTTTACCACAACGGATTTCCGGCCCCAGGTCGCCGGTAGGCTGGCCCCATGCCTCCCGCACTCACCGGGCTGCACGTTCACCCGATGATGATCAAAGCGAGGAGTTCGACTAGAAGGTGTAGTTGAGCAACCAGACGAGCAGGAGTACCACCGGAACGTGGACGATGAACTGGAGCATCGAATAGCCGACGATGTCGCGCGCCTTGAGCCCGAGGATGCCGATGAGTGGCAGCATCCAGAACGGATGGATGAGATTCGCGAGCGCTTCGGTGGCGTTGTACGTCTGCACAACCCAGCCGAGATTCTGGTTGAGCGACTTGGCCGCCTCGAGTATGTAGGGCGCCTCGATGAGCCACTTGCCGCCCGCCGAAGGCACGAAGAACCCGAGGAACGCCGAATAGATCCCGACGACCACCGGGAAGGTGTGGACGCTCGAGATCGCCACGAAGAACTCCGCGAGCCGCTCCGAGAGCCCGGACCCGGTCATCATGCCGACAATGCCGGCATAGATCGGGTACTGCACGAGCACACCGCCCACGGACGGCAGCGCCGCCGCCACCGCCCGCACGAACGAGCGCGGGCGCCAGTGCAGCAGCACGGCGGCCATGAGAAACGCGAAGACGTAGTGATTCAAGTCGAGGAGGATCGCGAAGCCACGCGTCGCGACCTCGCTCGCCAGGAATATCGCTCCCAGCACGCCGACGAAGATGCTGAGGATAGGGCTGTACTCGAGCCACTCTCCCGGGGTTTCAGCGGTGGTCCGGTCCGCGGGCGCCACGAGCGGCGGCACGCCCATCGTTTCCATGGTGCGAGCGCTGGCTGCGTCGGGCGCCGAGAAGTACGAGATGGCAATCGACATCCCGACGACCACTGCGCCGACCACGAAGCTCTGCCACAGGCCAAGCGTCTCATTGAGCGGAATCACTCCGCTGATGGCCTCGATCGAATCGGGAAGCGACGCCGGCGCGGCCATGATGAGCGCCGCTGACGAGGAGAGGCCGAAGGCCCAGACGCTGCCAAGGCCGAGATACGCCGCCGCACCGAGTGCCCGATAGTCGACGCCGCGCACGCGCCCGGCGACCTCTCGGGCCAGCAGCCCGCTGAAGATGAGGCTGAAGCTCCACGAAAGCAGCGACGACAACATCGAGAAGAGCGCCACGAACGCCACCGCACCACGGCCGCTCTTCGGAATGGCCGCCATCCATCGAATGACGGCATGTACGGGGGGGGAGATCGCCACCGCGTAGCCGGTGACGATGATGAGCGCCACCTGCATGGTGAATGCGACCAGATCCCAGAAGCCCGCACCAAACGACTGCGCCGTCCTCGTCGGCGACCCGCTGACGATGGTGCCGGCCACGAACACGGCCACGGCAGCAAGAATCGCGAGGACGAAAGCGTCCGGGAACCACCGTTCGAGCCAGTCTGACAGCCGGAGCCCGATCGATGCGAGTGACCGGGAGGTGGGCGCAGTGTGACGCGGCTGGGTCGGCGATGCGGACACAGCTACCTGTCCAGTTCCTGGCTGCGACCGGCGCTATTCGTGATCCCGCTTTCGTCAAGAAGCGTCGTCACTTCGTCGACGCGGACGCAAACGCCAGTCCCCACCACCATCGTGCGGGCGATTGTAACCGACCCGCCTGCGCTGGAAACGACGGGGGCTGGTCCCGGGTGCACGACATCCGAATGAATCTATAGGTGAGGAGGACCGGAAGCGCGAGAGTGTGAAAGTGCAACGGTGCGAGTGCGGATCCGATCGGCGAGTGTCACCAGCGTGCGTGTCATCGACTCACGCGCCACCCGCTCGATGAGGGGGCGGATCGCGGTGCGGGTGCCCCACGGCAGCCCGCGACTCAGCGTCAACGACTCGAGCTCGACGATGACTCCACCGGGCACGGCCTCGTACCGCCAGTACGAGTTCATCCGCCACAGGAACCCGCGGTCGCTGTCTGCGCCCAGCTCTCGCTCGGACGGAAACCCCACATCGTCGAGCTCCGCGATCTTCGTGGCGACGCTGCGACTGCTCGCGCGCGTCGGCGAGTGGCTGTGGTACCGGACGTCGTGCTCGGTGTTGTACGCAACGGACACGAGGCTCCGGCGCTGCAGCTTCAGGAAGAGGCGCAGGCCATCGGGCTGTCGCGCCAACACACGGACGTCGAGAACGTCCTCCTGCTGAATTGACCGCGGCCCCGTCGGGTCGCTGACGTTCGAGAGCACGGCCCCGAGCTGCGCCCGCGGGATGAACACGTAGCCGCGCCAATGGTGGATCATCCCGCCGGGGACGTCGATGCTGCCGGCCTGTGCGCCGCCCGTGCCGACCGGTTCGACCAGCACTTCGCCGTTCAGCAGCCTGCGCCGGTCTCGCCCGGTCCGTCCGGCCTCGAAGTCCATCGCAAGGAAGCGACGACGGTCCCCAAGCTCAGCGCGGATTCGCCGCTCGGTCGTCGCCACGTAGCGGTCCCAGGCGGCCGCGGTCTCCGGTGGCGGGCCGGCGAGTGCGGGTAGGGCCGCTGCGAACAGAAGGCCGATAGCGATGGGGATCGCGGTTTTCGGCGCATGGTTCGCCGAGAGACCTTCGCGAGGAAGAGTTGCCTCCGCTCGCCGGTTGCACGAGTCCGTGCGGAACACCCAGCGGTCGGCCGCACGAAAATTTGCGACGCCCAAAACCGCCACGGCGACGATGTTGGCCACAAGTACGGGCCAGCCGAACAACTCGACGAAGCACGACATCAGGACGAGGTTGCCTCCGATCGACAACAGCGTCGTCGCGGCGTGGAACCGGACGATGCGCACCAGGCGGCTGCCGGTCCGCGAGGGCATCCGCCAGGTCCACCGCTCGTGCCAGATGAAGTTGTGCAGCACCGCCGCCTCGACGGCCAGGGCGGTGGCCGCTCGATAGTCCAGCGCGGCGAACCGCGTGAGCACGTCGAGGAGGAACAGTTGAATCACGAAGCCTCCCAGCGCGACCACGACGAACCGTCCGGCCCTCCCAGGCCGCGGACTGACGTCATTGACGGAGGTCGTCGCGTGCTCGCTGGCTGCGGCTCGGCGCGATAGCGCGTTCATGGTTGTCTCCTTCGAAGGCCCCTGCGGCAGGATGGCCGTCACTTAGGAGATGCGAAAACCGCGCGGGAAATGGCTCAGGCACCGTCGCACCCTCGCACATCGCACCCCGCACCTCTGCAGGAGTATGATGTGCCGTTCAGTGACGGGTTGCGCCGGGAAGGCTGGCGCCTCGGGAGCATGACACTATGAAAACTGTTGTTGCCGTCGCGTCTCTCCTGCTTATTGGAACCTCGGCCCACGCGCAGACGTCGGCCGGATCGGCGGCGGCGTGCGAACGTCTTGCCGCATCACTCAAGCTGCCGCAATCGACGGTGACGTCGGCCACGGCTGTCGCGGCGGGTAAGTTCGTCCCGCCGGGCGGCAGCGCCGCTGCTGCCGCGAACCTGCCGGCATTTTGCCGCGTGATGCTCACGATCAAGCCTTCGAGTGATTCAGACATCAAGTCCGAGGTCTGGCTGCCGCTCTCAGGCTGGAACGGCAAGTTCCTGCAGGTGGGCAACGGCGCGTGGGGTGGATCCGTTCAGTACGGTCCGCTCGGCGACGGGCTCCGCCGCGGGTATGCCTCAGCGTCCACGGACACCGGGCACACGGGTCCGGACGCGAGCTTTGCAGTCGGGAGTCGCGAGAAGCTGATCGACTTCGGGTATCGCTCAGTTCACGAAACCGCCGTGCAGGGCAAGGCCACCGTGGCTGCGTTCTACGGCACGGCGCCGCGGCTCTCGTACTTCAATGGCTGCTCGGGCGGCGGACGCATGTCGTTCATGGAGGCGCAGCGTTACCCGCAGGACTTCGACGCCATCATCGCGGGAGCCCCTGGCTACAACCGCACCGACGGCGCGTTCCAGTCGCTGCGGGCGATGCAGGCGACGAATCGGACTCCGGAGAGCTTCATCCCGCCCGCCAAGTATCCCGCGATCCACCGGGCCGCGCTCAATGCCTGCGATCAGAGCGATGGCCTCAAGGATGGCCTCATCACGGATCCCCGGAAGTGCCAGTTCGACCCGCAGGTTCTCGCCTGCAAGGGCGCTGATGGCCCGGACTGCCTCACCGCGCCGCAGATCGCCGCCGCGAAGACGATTTACGCGGAGGTGACGGATCCGAAGTCCGGCAAGCTGGTGTTCGCGGGTCTCGAACCCGGCAGTGAAATGCACTGGGGCGCCATCTCCGGCAAGGAGCCCCACCCGATGTACTACGACCTGGCGCGGTTCATCCTCTTCCAGGACGCGAAGTGGGATTACCGCAACCTGGACATCGCAAAGCACCTGGAGATGGCTCGCAAGATTGATGGCGGCGTGCTCACCGCGGACAACCCCGACCTGGGGCCGTTCGTCAGCCGGGGCGGCAAGCTGCTCATGTACCACGGGTGGGAAGACCAGAACATTTCGCCGCGCATGACGGTGAACTACTACGACAACGTGCTGGCGAAGATGGGCGCGAATACAGTGGCGAACAGCGTGAAGCTCTTCATGGTGCCCGGCATGGGTCACTGCGGGGGCGGCGACGGCCCGAACGAGTTCGACATGCTCGCCGCGCTCGACGAGTGGCGCGACAAGGGCAAGACGCCCACCGAGATCCTCGCCTCCAAGGTCAGCGACGGACAGGTTGTGCGGACGCGTCCGCTGTGCCCGTATCCGCAGGTCGCCAAGTACAAGGGCACCGGCAGCATCGACAAGGCCGAGAGCTTCGCCTGCACGGCTCCGTGACGGTTGTCGGCTTTGGGCGCTGGGCTCTCGGCTCTAGGCCTAAAGCCCAGCGCCTGAAGCCTAAAGCCAGACGTTTTCCATCGGCGCGATTGTTCGTCTTTCTCGCGACGGCCTTGCTTCTCGCTGTCGCTCCTGTCGCCGCGCAGGCGCCTGTCACTCCCTATAGCCAGCTGCGCCTGATTGCTCCTGCCGCTCCTGGCGGCGGGTGGGATCAGACGGCGCGCGTGATGCAACAGGTGCTGCAACAGACTGGCATCGCACGCCTGGCGCCGGTCGAGAACATCCCTGGCGCGGCCGGCACCATCGGCCTCGCGCGCTTCATTGGCGCTGAGCGCGGCAATGGCGATGCGGTCCTCGTGTCCGGACTCATCATGCTCGGTGGCATCGTAACCAACGGGTCGCCGGTCACGCTCGGTGACGCCACGCCGCTCGCCAAGCTCACCGGTGAGTTCGAAGTCATTGTGGTCCCCCAAGCGTCGCCCTATCAGTCGCTGGAGCAGTTTCTGGCCGCGTTCAAGGCGCGGCCGGAATCCGTGTCCTGGGGCGGTGGCTCTGCGGGAGGCAGCGATCAGATTCTGGCTGGTCTCGTGGCGGAGGCTGTTGGCATCTCACCTGCGCGGGTCAACTACATCGCCTTCTCCGGTGGCGGCGAGGCAATGTCCGCGATCGTCGGTGGTCAGGTCACCGCGGGCGTGAATGGTCTCGCGGAAATGACTCCACAGATCGAAGCCGGTACCGTGCGAGCGCTGGCGATCTCGAGCAGGGAGCGCCTGCCGGGTCTCGACGTACCGACGCTGAGCGAGCAGGGCGTCGATGTGGAGTTCGAGAACTGGCGCTCGCTGCTCGCCCCGCCCGGAATCAGTCGTGAGGATCGCGCGCGCCTTGAGAGCGCTATCGGAGCGATGGTGGCGTCGGATCCCTGGCGCGAGGCGCTCCAGCGCTATCGCTGGATCGATCGATATATGGTCGGCGAGCCGTTTGCCCGCTATGTCGAATCAGAAGAAAAGCGCGTCCGCGACATTCTCCGGCAGTTCGGGACCGACAACGCGACGCCGCGCACGCTCCTGTCTGAAGGACCGTATCCCATCGTCGTGCTCGCCGGGCTCCTCATCTTCAGTTGCCTCGCCGTCGTCCACGTCAGAGCCCACCCGGCACCCGTCGATCCGTCAGCGGAGCCTGTCCGCTGGGCACCGGTCGGCTGGCTTGGCCTCGGTATCGCGCTCTACCTGCTGCTCGCCGAGCCCGGAGGCTTTGTCATTGCTTCGGCCGGACTGTTCTGGTGCACGGCGCGTGCGTTCGATTCGCAGCGAACCGTTCGCGACGCGGTCTTCTCGGTGGTGATTGCCGTGTCCGCTTATCTCCTATTTGCTCGCGTGCTCCAGCTGCCGCTGCCTGCCGGCATTCTGGCCGGGTGGATGTAACACCTCCGCTCCTCGGCATCGCACATGACTCGAAACAAGACCACCGTCGAAGCGTTCATGGACGGATTCCGCAGGACGGACCGCGCGCAGATTCTGTCGTGCGTGACTGACGACGTTCAGTGGGAGCTTCCCGGCGCATTCAAGGCTCGCGGCCGCGACGAGTTCAACCAGCACATCGTCAGCGAAGGTTTCGTCAGCAATCCCAGGATCGCTGTCACGCGCCTGACCGAAGAGGACGACGTCGTTGTTGCGGAGGGTTCGGTGCAAACGGAACAGACAGATGGCACCGTCCTTCATCTCGTGTTTTGCGACGTGTTCGTGATGCGCGACGGCAAGATCCGACAGCTGACCAGCTATCTCGTACCTACCAACTAAAACTAGCGAGTTCTGCGCTCTTCAGTACGTCGCGTACGTGGGGTCCGGCTTCAGCCGGACCATGCTGCGCCGGATCTGGGCGTATGTGGAGTCCGGCTTCAGCCGGACCGTGCTGCGCCGGCCATGATCTCGCGGCGACTGCCGATGCTGCGCTCGGGAAAACGACTTCCGCTCCTCGCTCGTCTAGCAGCTGTCTCGCAGCGGCATCCATCACGGCACAAAACACCTGATCGAGCTCAGTGCAACCAGAACGTGCTGGGAGGAAGACGAGCTTCGTCGGCTCCAGCCGTTTTCCGGATCTCTCCACGGGCTGGCATAGGCAGTCGCCACGAGACCATGGCCAGCGCTGAGATAGTCCGATTCAGATTGCCAGTCACGGACGACGATGCCATCGTCGTCGTCGATACATCCTCTGACCCTTGAAGTCCGTGGCCCAGAGCTTCAACTTGTCACGCTGAATGCCGCTCTGAGGGATGCACACCGCTCGCGTGCCGCTCGCGCGGCGGGGGGCGGTGTGCTAGATCTGCAGTAAGTTCGATGGTGGGCTTGCGATGAGCGTTGGTGGTTGGCTATTTGCGTGTGCGTACGACCGGCTGCTGTCTGGTGTCGAGGCCGCAGGTCTCCAGGCGCACCGAAAGCGTCTGCTCGCAAGCGCTTCGGGTCGCGTACTCGAGATTGGCGCCGGCACTGGCGCGAACCTCACGCTCTACCCCGAAGGTATCGAGTCGCTGACGGTCACCGAACCGGAGTCAGCCATGGCTCGAAAGCTGGCCCGACGGATTCGTGACGAGCGACGCACAGCGGCTCTCATCGAGGCGCCTGCCGAGCAACTGCCATTCGGCAACGCAGAGTTTGACGCGGTCGTCTCAACGCTGGTCCTGTGCACGGTGAAGGATCAGGCCCAGGTACTTGGCGAGATACGCCGTGTGTTGAAGCCGTCCGGCTGCCTGTTATTCATCGAACATGTGCGGTCCGATGAGCCACAGCTCGCCCGCTGGCAGGATCGGCTCAATGGGCTGAACCGGATCGTGGGTCATGGGTGCAACTGCAACCGGCGCACGCTCGAGGCCATTGGCGCCGCCGGATTCAGGCTGACATCACTCGAGCGGACTGTTCTGCACAAGGCGCCGCCATTCGTGCGGCCGCTCGTGGTCGGCATTGCTGAGTCTGGCGTGCGGCCGCTGGGCGGTCTCGGGAGCTAACCACGATGGCACGAAGGTCCACGACGAATTTTCATAAAGATGTCTTCGTGTCCTTCGTGGGCTTCGTGGTTCAAGATCTGCCGACTATAATCCTCAGCATCCTCCAGATCGATCGAATCGAGATGTCTCCCACGAAACAGTCGTCCAGGTGATCGAAACTCTTCAGGCGCTCGGTGGCGGGTTCGTCAACGCACTGAGCCTCAATCACCTGCTGTGGGCCCTCGCTGGTGTCACGCTGGGCACCGCCGTCGGCGTGCTTCCAGGCATTGGCCCTGCCTTGACCGTCGCTGTCCTCCTGCCGGTCACGTTCAGTCTCGATCCGATCAGTGCATTCATCATGTTCGGCGGCATCTATTACGGTGCGATGTACGGGGGTTCGACCACCAGCATCCTGCTGAACACGCCGGGTGAAACCGGCTCGATTGCCACGGCCATCGATGGGTACGTCATGGCACGCGAAGGCCGCGGCGCGGCCGCGCTGACAACCGCGGCTGTCGGGTCGTTCGTGGCCGGGACACTCGCGACGATTGCGCTCACGTTCTTTG
>JABFSA010000053.1 GCA_013140775.1 Acidobacteriota bacterium
CCACGGTCACGTTGACATCGCCCAAGGCGACCGTGCTGTCGGCGGGGCGGATGTCCCGTCCGCGCAGGATCAGGTTGCCCGGTACTTGAACCGTCAGATCCAGTGTGGGTCCGACCTGGGCGGTGCCCTCGGCCGCAGCGTCTGGGGCGTCGGGGTCGGGCGAGGGGAGTGCGTAGGCGTTCGAGGTGAATCGATCCACCAGGGCGTCCAGTTCCAGGCGGCCATCGTGGACCCGAATCAGGCCGGCGATCTTCGGCACGAGAAGGCTCCCGTAGACGTTCATCGTCGCGTCGATCGACAGGTCGCCGAGCTCATTCGCCAGCACCTTGAACGCCTGTGCCTGCAGCGTCAGATCGATCCACTGGACCCTGCGGCCTTCCACCCGAAAGCCTCCTGAACCCTCGAGACGCGCGCCGTTGTCGTCCAGCACGCGCAGTGTACCGACGCGCATGAAGTCCCCTTCGAACTGCAGGTCGATCGCGGCGCTCGAGTATGCGGCGCCGGTGGCAGCCACCGTGAACGCTCCGTCAACGACCTGGAGGGATCCCTTCATCTGCGGTGCGGCCGCGGTTCCTCCGACGTGCAGATCGACAACCAACTGCCCGGTTGCACTCTGCGTTGCGGCCGTGACCGCATCGATAATCGCGAGGTCGATCCCCTTGCTCTGGATCTGCAGATCGAGCGGCTCGTCGGCCCCTGCGCCCGTGAACGAGATCGGGCCTTCGCCGCTGACCGTGAGCTCGGCGCCTGGCATTTGTCGCAGCAACATCTCCACGCCGACGCGGCCCCCTGTGGCGCGAAGGGCCGCGTCCAGTGATTCGAACTTGAATCCCTCCACCAGGCCGTTCGCGATTGCCACTTTGCCTTCGATGAGGCGATGATCCGAGTCGCCGGTCACACTGCCGGCACCATTCAGGATGCCCCCAAGGCTTCGGGTCACCAGCAACGCTGTCCCCAGCGCGGACAGGTCCACCTGTTCCACGCGGAAATCCAGACGTCCCTCCACGCCGGGTTGAACACTGATGCTGCCGTCGGCTGTGAGCCGCTGTGTTCCGCTCGTCAGAGCCAGGTCGCGGAACGTCACGAGACCGTTGCTCTCATAGCGGGCCGTAAAGCCACGACCCGGGGTGCTGTTCCACGCGATGCCCTCGGCCTCGAGGGACAGTGTCTCCACACGTACTTCGCGCGCGTCTGCCAGCGTGACCAGCCTGCCCGCGAGCGCTGCCGTTCGTCCTCCCTCCGTTACGGTGGACTTGAATTCCAGCTCTGAGTCCGCATAGGTCACGTCGGCGGACACGCTGCGCAGCGTGCGTCCAGCGATTGTCAGGAGCAGGGAGTCGATGCTGGCGGAGGCGCGAAGTGTCGCCGGGGTGAGGTCGAGCATCGATGCGTCAAATGTCGAGGTCACCTCGAGCGCATCGAAGGTGGTGTCCACTCGAACGGGCGCCAATGTGGTTGTGCCTGTCGAGGCCAGACGCGTGCGGTTCCCCGAGAGGACCCCATCCAGACGCACGCGGCCGGCAACATCGCGGCCGAGGAGAGGAGCGAGGTCTTCTATCCGGCCGTGCACGAGGTGATAGGTGAGATTCGAATCCCCAGTTTCCCCCAACGCGACGGGACCGCTGGCCGTGGCCTCGAGCTGCGGACCAGTGATAGTCAGAGACGTGATGTCCGCGTTGCCGTGTGAGAGTCGGCCTTCGAGAGATGCCGAATCGATATCAATCGTGGCGACAGTAGACGGATCGAGCGCGACGGAGCCGTCGATCGAAATGTCGTCGAGTGTAAGCGTCTCTCCGAGGGGCACACTGGCGGCGCGCACATCGAACCGGCCCGCCACGCGACCTGTGAGCTCGTCTCGTCCCGTCCACCAGGCTGGATCAAGCGCGGCGAACTCACCAGTGCCGGTTGTGCTCAACTGGCGATCTTCGATGTCCGCGTGTATCGACGCGGAACGGAGCTCGGTGTCAAAAAGCCGGGACGGCTCAATCGTCGTGTCCGCGCTGAGGCGCAACGTCGAAAGACTGTTGCCGCTGCCATCGAGCGCGACGTGGCCCTCCAGATGGCTGTCGAATCGATCGTCGTCCAGAGACTGAAGCGCAAACACCCGGCCAATACGACGCAGGTCAACGTCGGCCACGTCTCCTTCGAATGCATAGGCCGGAGTCGCCCCGGAAAGGCTGATGCGCCCACGGCTCCCGGCATCGACCCGAATACCCTCGATCGTGGACGCCTCGAACTCCAGAGTGCCCTCGTCCAGCCGGCTGCCAATCCCGACCGCGGTATAGGCGCCAGCGATTCGGCTCTCGAGAGGCGGCAGCCGCAGTTGTGGTGGCAGCCTGCGAAGGTCCGCGTTGTTGATACGGCCGCTGAGGTCATACGCCACGCCGGTTCGAAGCACTCCGATCGTGCCCGCGACCTTCGCGGCCAGACCGTACGCTCTCGTGTCTACGGCCACGGTGAACTGACGTCCCCGAAGCCTGACGCTCCCATCGATTGAGTCGTACCGGTAGCCGGCAAACTCGGACTGCCTGGTGTTGAGCGTCGCACGACCAGAGACAGACTCCGGTGAGAGCGGCGTCACAATGCGCAGGTCGAACGACGTGATGGCGTTGAGACGGCTGGTCACTGCGTCCGTCCGGAACAGCGGTGCGAGGTTCAGGCGTTCAACGGTGGCCTGACCGCGAACGGGCATCCCGCCATCGGCCTGAAGATCAACGATCGCCTTGGAACGGATGGAGCCGATCGAGGGCTCTGAGAACACGATGTCCGTCTCGAGTGCCTGAGACGGTCCGTCAAGCGTCGCAATAAACGTAGGGGTCAGCGATTGCCCTGCATACGCCGGGATATAGGCACCGAACTCGTCGATGTTCAACGGCGACGCTGAGACTGTGGCTTGCAGACGACGCGGCTGTTCGGCGGTATGCCACGTCCCATCCAGATCGATGGCACTGTGTGCCGTACGAATGGCGAAACGGCTCAACTGCAGGCTGCCATTGCCGTTGACCAGTCGGCCACTCAACGACTGCACGTCGAGCGTCGGCGAGGATGTGCGGAACACGGCTTTGGAGAAGTCGAGCTCGATCTGGCCCCGGCCTGCCGCGAGCGAGAGCGCCGCGTCGAGGTCGTCGAATCGCTGGGGGAGCTCTGTCCGCCGCGGAGCTTCAGCGTGCTGTTCCTCGATGACGACGGTCCCGTTCACGACGGAAAGCGACTGGATCACGAGTGTTCGCCGTGAAGGCGGCGCGTCGGCGCGTCGTCTCAGCAGCGACCCAATCTGCCATCCCCGGTCACCGTGAATCAGCACGATCGACGGGGCCGTGACCGTGACGTCGGTCAGCGCCAGATCGACACCGATCAGACGTCGCACGTCGTACCGAACGGTGGCCTGGGGGATCGTGATGATGACGCGGCCATCCTGACGAATGGCGACGTCACGCAGGGTAGCGCCTGTAAAAAGATTCCCTTCGAGGGCGCCGATGGTGACCTCGCCGTCGATGAGTCGTGCAGCCTGGCGCTCGGCGAAGCCTCGGGCCCAGTTTCGGAAAGGTCCGGTCTGTGTGGCCAGAAGGGCCAGGCCCACAATGACCAGCAGGCTCAGCGTCACGAAGGCTATGGCACGGAGCAGGGTAGAGACGCGCATCGTCAGAACGTCTGCCCGATGCTGAAATGGATGCGCCAGCGGCGCGGCTCCGGAACGCCGTCCACCTGGAGCCCCGGGATGGGATTGAGCTGGAACGCGAGGTCAACCCGCAACGGGCCAATCGGGCTCGCATAGCGCAGGCCGGGTCCGGCGTCGTACCGCAACGCCGACACGCTGAAGTTCCACGCATCCGGTTGGACGCTGCCGGCATCCACGAATGCCACGGCGCCGAAACGTTCGGTGACAGGCACACGGATCTCCGAGGACAACTCGACGAGGCTGTGTCCGCCGATCGGCAGTCCTCCGTCACTGAGCGGCGCCACCTCAAAACGACCCCAGCCACGCAGGCTGTTCGAGCCGCCCAGGAAGTACCGTTTGAAGAACGGTACTGACTGATCCGGCGTCGCGCCGCGTCCGTCGATCGAGGCGATACGCGCGCGGTGTGCGAGCACACCCAGGCGGCCGAGCGTGACGTAGTGTCGTCCCTCGAGGCTGAGCTCCATGTAGTTGAAGTCTCCGGGGAGCCAGCCGCCACCTCGTTCCGCGTGCGTCTGCACCACGTAGCCGCGTGTGCTGTCGAGCACGTTGGGCGCGGTGCTTCGGCGGTAGTCCAACGTCAGCGCGTTGAGGATTCCATTGCCTTTGCCGGTTGTCGGGTCGAGCCCAAGCGCGATCAGCTGACTTCTGAACGTGGGGTCTGCAACGCCTTCCGGCGAGATCGAATAGGCCTCGCGCTCGTAGAGCCATCCGAAGGCGACGCTCGACACCGCACCACGGCCTGACACGACGTCGGGCTGGCTCAGTTCATGTGTGACCGTGGCTCTGCCGCCCCTGGTGTGGAGGGTGTAGGCGGGTTCATCGGCGAACCACGTCTGTGCCGACAGCGTGAGCGACAGGTCAGGGCGGACCAGATACGGCTGTCGAAGCTCGGTGCGTATGCCGCGGTCGAGAGACGACCACTTGCCTTGGGCACTTGCCGTCCGCGCTCCGCCCATGAAGTTGAGGTGCCGCATCGTGGCTTCCGCGCGCAACTTCTCTTCAGTGCCGTACCCGGCCCTGAATTCGACCTGGCGATGGTTCGCTTCTGCGACGGTCACTCGCATGGGCACCTCGCCGCCACGAGCGCCTTCCTCCGCGGTGGTGATGTTGACGAGGCTGAACAGCCCGAGGTCGTAGAGACGACGCTGGCTGTGCTGGACGCTGGCGAGGTTGAAACGCTCACCCGGCTTCACCGCCAGCGCACGACGGATGACGTTCTGGCCGACGCCGACGTTGCCTTCGATGGAGACGGGACCGAAGACCGCGGCTTCGCCGACGAGACCGACGAGGGCGACGGTGACCTCTCGATCCGACTTGCCGCCGCGCTCCTCCACCGCCACGCGTGACGAGGGATAGCCGTGGTTTTGCAAGGCTCGCGCGACCATGCCGCGGGCGCTCTCGACCAGCGTCCTGTCTTTGATCTGGCCCGGCCTGATGGGAAGGTTTGCCTGCAGATCGCGCACCTCGCGTTCGGTCAGCCCGGCAAGACCCTCGAGAAGAATGTCGGAGATGGTGATCGGGTCACCTTCGTGGACCGCGATGCTGAGATCGATGCCCCGCTGGTCGTCGTCCAGCGTCGCGTCGAACGAGTCCACGCGGGCGTCCGGGTAACCGTGATCGATGTAGTAGGCCTCGATGCGGCGCAGATCCGTCTCAAACGACCGGCGATCGAAGTAGCGCGTGCGACCCCAGAAGAACCGGCCGCTGGCCTTTGTTTGCAGAACGGCTTTGAGTCGCGACGCGGGGAATGCCTCAACGCCAGTGATGGTGAGGCTTTTGACGCGGACCAGGTTGTCCTGAGCGACTGCGGGAGCGGCGACCGCCAGCAGCAGTATCAGGACGAGCCGCCGCACGCTTGTGGGTGTTCGCGCCCAGGCAGTCATCGCACACGTCCAACGCGCTTCGTTTCACGTTGTATGCCACAGGGCGGGGTATTCCCGTTGCTGCGGGGCCGTGTCCGCGACGACTTTTGGGGCGCGTGGAGTGAACGGATTGATAAGAATTACCGAGCTTCGTAAGATCGGCTGGATTCGAACGACGAAACCACGACGTTACGAAGATCACGAAGTCATTCTGTCGATTGGCTTCTTCGTGAGCTTCGGGCCTTCGTGGCTGCTCTTCGACCTATGGGGCAGGCGCCGTGTAGCCGTCGCGTGTGCGGACAGTCAGGCCGCTGCGGCCCGGGACGCGCACTCTGACCGTCACGCGCCGAAAGCTGCCGTCGTGGACTGGATTGGAGGGCACGTAGCCGATCGTGTACCCGCGCCTGATGTTCCCGGCGACCTCATTGAGGCTCTCAACGACTCTCTCATCAGAGTTCGGGAAGTATGCGACCCCCCCGGTCTCGTCCGCGAGCTTGCGAAGCACGCCGGGATCACCGGGCAGTCCCGCGCGGCGATTGGCGTTCGATACGGCGTAGACGATGGCATCGCTGTCGCGCGCGCGTGTGATCATCGCGTCTCTCGACGCTGTGCTGGCGTTGTGAGTCAGACAAGGTGATCGGTGTCATCACCGATCGCGACATCGTATGCCGCGTGGTGGCCGAGGGAAAGAATCCCGCGGCGCACACCGCGGAGTCGTGCATGACGCAGCCGGTTATATCGGTGAGCGAGGAGAGCCCTGTCGATCAGGTGGTGTCGGTAATGGAAGGGTACCGGATTCGACGAGTGCCGGTCCTCGATGATCAAGGCGCGTGCGCCGGAATCATCGCCCAGGCTGACATCGCGCGGTATACAGCGACCGGCACCGTCGCGGAGCTGGTGCGGGCTGTGTCCGAAACACGTACGCCAAACGGTCGCAGGCGCGCGTCAGCGCTGTGATCTCAGCAAGAACTCGGTGAGCGTCATCACAGACGTGGCACCCGGTTTGCGATCCTGGAAGGAGGGTTGGTCGCTCAAGACCAACACCAGTACCGAGGATTCAGCCATGTTGACCTCCCTCCTGCAGGCTGTCGGTCGTTGTTTCTGCCACCACGAATGGATGGCGCGCACGGATTCCACGCGACTGTATGTCGAGTGCATGAAGTGTCTTGCGAGCTCGGACGGGATCGATGTGCGTCGGACCAGGTCATCGGTTCCGGTGCATGCGATCCCGATCGAGCCGCAGCGTTTACCGACTGGACAACTCGCAACCTGAAACAACGTTCGGAGCGTTCGGGTCGTTCGCAATACTCGAAGCGTTCGCGCACGATCCGAACCTTCCGAACGACCCGAACGGTCGGTTACGCCGTTCGCCCGGCTCGTCGGCTGCCGAGAACGATCAACGTGATTCCCGCGACCGCCGCACCAATACCGAGTACGGGCGGCAGCTCCACTCGATCGCGGTCTTCCGTCGTCACTTCAATTGGTCCCACATCGAGAACCTTCTCCGTCGTGGTGTACGTGAATGCTGGCCAGGCCAGCATTGCCAGACCGCCGAGGAGCAGAACGATTCCGAGTCCGAGAAGTCCGCGCATGTGTCCCCCTTGTTGCTGCGCATCAGAGCGCAGGCAATGGGGTTGTCGCATGGTTCATGCCACGGTCGGCTATTCGCCTGTGGCCTGGCAGAGCGAGTCAGGCCTCGCGGGAACCCCTAGTCATTGAGCGACGCACTGCCATGAGGTTTGTGCGTGAGCGCCGCGACGATGCCCACGAGCTCGGCGGGCTCTACAGGCTTCGCGAGATGTGTCTGGAATCCCGCGTACAGGGATCGCCGGCGATCCTCGGTGCGAGCAAATGCGGACAACGCCACGGCGGGCGTTGTGATTCCCATCCGGCGAACGGCAGACATGAAGACGTATCCGTCCTGCACAGGCATGGCGATGTCGGACACGATGACGTCGAGCTGCTCGTGCTTCATTGTCTCGAGTGCTTCCTGCGTGGAGCTGGCAAGAAACACGCGAGCGCCGCACTCTCCGAGGAGGCGACCCACGAGGTCGCGGGCGTCCTGATCGTCGTCTACGGCCAGGACGGTGATGCCCTCGAGGTTCGGGGGCTCGTAAGGGACTGACACGACTGGCAGCGTCTGCAGGTGCGGGCCAGGAACGTCGGCTGAAGCCTGCGCTCTGCCGGCAGGGAGACGAACCGTGAACGTCGCTCCCTGTCCCTCGCCATCGCTTGCTGCCTCGACCCGCCCGCCGTGAATGTCCACGAGCTGTTTCACGATGGCCAGACCCAGTCCCAGGCCTCGATGTTCACGCGCCGCTGAGGACTGGGCCTGGCGAAATCGCTCGAAGACGTGCGGCAGGAACTCGGGCGAAATCCCCTTGCCTGTGTCGCGCACGGCGATGGCGACTTCCGAGTCCAGTTGCGCGAGGGTGATGCGCACGCGGCCACCGGCTGGCGTGAACTTGATCGCGTTCGTGAGCAGGTTCCACACGATCTGCTGCAATCGCATCGGGTCGCCCGTGATGGTGGCGGAGATCGGAGAGAGCGCCGTCTCGAGCGTCACCCCCTGCGTTTCCGCAGACGCGCGTACCGATTCGATGGCGCTCTCAATCACGACCCGGAGTTCCACCGACTGGGGATCGATGCGCATCCGGCCGGACATCACGAGAGTCATATCCAGCAGGTCGGCGATGAGCTGTGCCTGTGTGCGGGCGTTGCGATCGATAATCGCGAGCCCCTGGGCCAGTGTTTGTGGCGACGGCGGCTCACGGCGCAGCACCTGCGTCCAGCCCACGATGGCGTTGAGGGGCGTTCGAAGCTCATGCGAGAGCATCGCGAGAAACTCGTCCTTCAAGAGGCTCGCGCGTTCAGCCTCGTTCCTGGCCGCACGTTCACGGGCGAGCAGCGCCTCGCGTTCTGCTTCCGCCTCTTTGCGTTCGGTGACGTCACGAGTCGTGCCGGCGATCGCTTCCACTGTGCCGCCTGCGCCTATCACGGGTACGAAGATGTAGTCGTACACCCGACGTCCGAATGTTCCGGTGAAGGGCACTTCACCCCTGATGGGCTGTCGCGTGGCGACGACCTGATCGATCTCCCTGTCGTGCATGGCCGCGTGCCACGGTTCGTAGCCCAGCTCGAGACATGTCTTCCCGATAGCCTCTTCCCAGGTTCGACCCCAGATTGTCAGCAGGACTTCGTTGGCGTAGATGAAACGGTGATTCAGATCGAAGACGTATGCGAAGTCAGGAGTGTTGGTGAGAATCGCTTCGTATACGCGCCGCTGGCGATCCGATTCGGCCTTGCTGTCGCGGACGGCCTGTTCGCTTTCACGCAGCGCCTGCTCTGCGTCGTGCCGGCGCGCACGAGGAATGCCCTGGGCTTTGGCCACCGATCGCGGCCGCTTGTTTAGCTTTGGGGCTTCCGTCATCGTCCCCCTCGAACAGGCGGCGGCTCGGATGCCTGCAGGAGGGGGGAAGGTCGCGCGCGCACTCGCCGTTGAGTGCGACCAAGCAATAGCAGGAGAGTGTTCACGTGTCCGTCTTCCACAATCACGACCAGTTTGAGCAGGGCACCCGCAGACGCCTGGCCGAACCAGCCGCGAAGGGTCTGACGTGGGGCCCGGGGTTCAAGACGTGCGGAGATACCGGGCTCGGGCCATGCGGAGATACCCCTCTTGCCGCAGTTCCTCGAGTACTTTCGCGCAGGTCGAAGAGTCCAGGTTCCAGAGCCGGATGGCCTGACCGAGCGTCAGGCACAGACCGGGCATTTCGTCATACTCCGCTTTGATCCGGGCGGCCAGTGCAGAGACGGAGGTGTTCAGGTCAGAGGAGGAGGCGTGGGAGGGTAGGGAGATTCCTGGCCGAGGCATAGCGGCCCAAAGCGGTGCAAGTGTCTCGCCATTCGCTGCGTGTGACGAGGGGAAGCTAGCGACAGCATTGAAACCGCCGCCTCTTCCGCCGACCGAACCGCCACCTGAGCCAAGGCGGGATCCCCTGGACCCGGAGGCGCCCTCCATCGACGACCCCCCTCCAGACGAAGGACTGGTCGTTTCCGGTCGATCGGTCGAAATTTCCAGGATCGGGTTGTACGAGTTACCGGGTTTGTACGACTTACAACGGCGCCGTCCCGCCGGACCCAGGAGTGGCCAGCGCGCGAACGTCGGTCCAGCGGTCAAACGAGGCGGGATCGACCCCTCTCTCGATGGCCACCTCGCGAAGCGCCCGCCCGCTGGCGTGCGCCTCGTGAACGATCTCTGCCGCGCGGTCGTAGCCGATGTGCGGCGTCAAGGCGGTTGCGAGCATCAGTGAGCGGTGAATCAGTTCGGCCAGCCGGGCTCGATCGGGCTCGACACCCGTGACCACGTGGACGCGAAAGCGTTCGCAGCCTTCAGTCAGCAGGCGTGCGCTCTGAAGGAAGGTCGCGATTAGCAGCGGCTTGTACGTGCTCAACTCGAGCTGGCCACCCGCTCCCGCAATCCCCATCGTGACGTCATTGCCTAGAACCTGTGTCGCGGCCATGACCAGCGACTCGATCTGTGTCGGGTTGACCTTCCCCGGCATGATCGAGCTCCCGGGCTCCAGCTCTGGAAGACGCAGCTCACCAAGGCCGCAGCGCGGACCCGAGGCAAGCCAACGGAGATCGTTACCAATCTTCACAAGCGCGCAGGCCAGCGTGCGCATCGCTCCATGGGCGTGGACGAGACCGTCATGGCTCGCAATCAGCGCGAACTTGTTGCGGCCAGACACCAGCGGCACGCCTGTCTCCTCAGCGAGAAGGGCCGCGACACGAGCGCCGAACTCCGGGTGGGCGTTCAAGCCCGTGCCGACGGCCGTGCCGCCGATCGCCAGCTCCAGTAAGGGATCCCGGGCCTGCTCGAGCAGTCTTCCTGTGGTGGCCAATTGCGACGCGTATCCGGAGAATTCCTGTCCCAACGTCATCGGGACAGCGTCCTGCAAGTGGGTTCGCCCGACTTTCACGACGTCAGCAAAGCTCTCCGCTTTGGACTGAAAGGCCTCGCGGAGCGTGTCAACCGCCGGTAGGAGTGTGCCTAATGCTTCGATCGCGCACAGGTGCATGGCGGTTGGGACGACGTCGTTGCTGGACTGTCCGCGATTGACGTGGTCGTTGGGGTGTACGAGCCGATGGTCACCCCGCTGGCCACCCAGCAATTCACACCCGCGGTTGGCGAGCACCTCGTTGACGTTCATGTGAGTCTGCGTGCCGCTGCCGCTCTGCCAGACCGGAAGCGGAAACTCCCCATCGTGGCGGCTGTCGAGGATCTCGGTCGCACCCGTCACAATGGCTTCAGCCACTCGCGGTTCGAGGACACCCAGGTCCCGGTTGGTCCGCGCGGCCGCGCGTTTGACGCGAGCAATCGCGTGGATGAGCGCGATCGGCATCGGCTCGACGGCCGCGCCGAAATGGTGCCGTGCCCGTTCCGTCTGTGCTCCCCATAAGCGATCGGCCGGTACATCGATGGGTCCGAAGCTGTCCGACTCGGTTCGAATGTTGGCTGGCATGGTCACAGTATGGCCCTCGAGTCGAGCCGGATGCAGCGCGTCACGCGTGAACGCGGGGGTGGTGGGAAGAGGCAGCAACGAAGCTTCACGGGTACGTTGTTTGCTAAGGAATCGTCAAAATCCCAGCCGCGATTCGCACGCGCTGATCTTGTTCGGCAATCTGCGAAACGACTCGAGGGGGCACGACCGTGTCGGAAGAACTTGTGAACACCATTGAAGAATCGCGATTCACGTCCGAACCCGTGGAGGCGTCGCACGCGGTATCCGCGAGCTCGGTGTCAGAGACGATCGAGCCGCTCACCATGGGCGCGGCCGGTTTCCGGTTTCGCCCGGCTCGGGATCGCCGGCAGGTGGTGATGCCACTTCGCCCCTACGCGGAACGACGAGCCGCTCTGCGGTAGCTCACCCCGACCTGATGGTCACTCACCGGCGCCGCGACCGCTGGCTGGCCTTCACGCTTGGGGGAGTCTTGACCTTCGTCGTCCTGAGAATCGCCTTCTGATCCCCCGCCGCATCTGTTCAAGGCTTGATGATGACCTTGATGCACTTGTCGTCTTTCTCATTGAACGTTCGGTACATGTCGGGGGCGTCGTCGAGGGTCACACGATGGGTGATGACGAACGACGGGTCGATGTCGCCGTGCTCGATACGGGCGAGAAGTGACGGCAGATACCTGTGCATGTGGGTCTGACCCATTTTGAGCGTCAGCCCCTTGGCAAACGCGGCACCGAGCGGAAACTTGTCGAGCCATCCGCCGTAGACGCCCGGGATGGACACCGTTCCGCCTTTTCGGCAGGCGCCGATCGCCTGTCGCAGGACATGAGGACGGTCTGTTGCCAGATACATCGACGTCTTGATGCGGTCGTACCACGCGTCGAGCGTGGTGCCGTGGGCCTCCAGGCCAACCGCGTCGATGCAGGCGTCTGGTCCCTGTCCACCTGTCCGCATACGGAGCTCATCGAGCACATCCACTTCCGTGTAATTGAGCGTCTCCGCCCGGCCCCGCGCTGCGAGCGCAAGCCGCTCCGGATACCGATCGATGGCGATGACACGCTCGGCGCCCAGAAGGTAGGCACTCCTGATTGCGAACTGGCCCACCGGGCCGCACCCCCAGACAGCGATCGTGTCGCCGGGACGGATGCTGCAGTTTTCGGCTGCCATGTAGCCGGTTGGAAAGATGTCTGAGAGGAAGAGGACCTGCTCGTCGGTCAACGAGTCGGGAACTCGGATTGGTCCGATATCGGCGAACGGCACGCGTGCGTACTCCGCCTGACCTCCGGGATAACCTCCGTACATGTGCGAGTACCCGAAGAGACCCGAGCCTGAGTAGCCACTGATCTTTTCCGCCATCCACGCATTGGGGTTGGAGTTATCGCACAGGGACCACAGGCCTTCCTTGCAGAAGTAGCAGCGGCCGCAGGCGATCGTGAACGGGACGACCACGCGGTCACCCACCTTGAGCCTGGAGTTTCCAGAACCAACCTCGACGACCTCGCCCATGAACTCGTGACCCAGAATGTCACCTGTCTGCATGGTCGGGATGTACCCGTTGTAAATGTGCAGGTCGGACCCGCAAATGGCCGTTGCCGTCACCTTCACAATGGCGTCGCGCGGATTGAGAATCTGCGGGTCGGGCACGTGCTCGACGCGGATGTCTCCGGCCCCGCAGTAGCGGACGGCTTTCATCGTGGGTCGTCCGCTGGTCTGGCGTGTGCGACCTCGCCTGCTTCCAGCAACTGCTTCAAGCGGCGAAGGTCCTCTCGGACGATCTGGGTCGGGGCACGCCCGAAAAGCCTTGCCACGAGATCGCCCGCGCGGCCTGCGGGCGGAGCGTACTGCAGATTCACGCTGACCTGCGTGCTCTGTCCGCTGCGCACCGCATCGAAGTTCACGGATCCCGCGGATACGACGTCCGAGCCTGGGAGCGAACGCCACGCGATCGTCTGGTTCTCGACTTCGTTGAAGATTTCCGCATCCCACTCGATGCGGTAATCCCCTGGGCCCACGGCTACCCAGTGCGATCGTCCATCGGGATTTTCGGCCACGCTCTCCAGATGGCTCATGAATCGGGGGAGATTCTCGATCCGCCGCCAGAACCGATAGACATCGTTCACGGGTAGTTCAAGGCGAATGGATTCGTGGACTCTAACCCCGCGTTCCCCGCTCAGGGCAGTCTTCGTGTCCTCGGGCATGACGCCGGCGAGGAACCCGGGCCAACGTCCGGTGATGCCGCGATAGAGCAGCGGCGTTGCGGCGATGGCTCCGAGTGCACCGGCGGGTGAACGTCGCATGGCGCCGTACAGAAGAAGCAGGGTCGCCGAGCCGAGCGCGAGCCAGCTTTCCGTCGAAGCAATCGACGAGGGCATGTCGTGTCGAAGTGCATGAGTCGTCATGAAGTTGAACTGGAGCATGCGGCGTACCACTCCCGTTGTTTCTCCTTGAGCTTGAGCGTGGGTTTGCTAGATAGTGGTTTTCGTCCTAGTGCTCCAACGTAAGTCTGCATGTCCAGGGTGAGGTGACGTCTGCGTGACGACGGCGACGGGTAGGAACAGGCCAGGTTTCGGTTCGCAGAAACTGGCGATTGTGCAGAGGCTCCGGGCACTGAACACGCCGATCCGAGTCGGCATCATCGGGATTGGCGCGATGGGGCGTGGACTCGTGTATCAGTGCCGGAACACGCCCGGTTTCGAGGTGCTGGCGGTCGCGGACGTCAAGCCGGAACGTGCGATCGCGTGTCTCGAGTCGATGGGTGTCGCTGCGGCAGAAGCCGAGACCCTGGCGGACGCTCAGCTGGCGCTGCAGGCCGGCCGTGTGGCCGTCTTTCATGACGGGCGCATGCTGGCGGCCATGCCGCAGCTCGACGTGGTGATCGAGGCTACCAGCGCCATCGGCGAAGCGGGTGAGTTCGCTGTCACCGCGTTGCGGCACGGCAAGCACCTGATTCTCATGAACGCGGAGATCGACCTGATCTTCGGTCCCGCACTGCTGCGGCTGGCGCGCGAGAACGGCGTCGTGTGCACGAGCTGCGACGGCGACCAGCACGGCGTCATCAAGCGCGTCGTGGACGAGATCGAGTTGTGGGGCTTTACGCCCGTGATGGCCGGGAACATCAAGGGATTCCTGGACCGCTACGCCAATCCCACCTCGATCGTGCCCGAAGCCGACAAACGCCGGCTCGACTACCGGATGTGCACCGCATATACGGACGGCACGAAGCTGAACATCGAGATGTCGCTCGTCGCCAATGCGCTCGGCTATCGCGCGCATGTGCCCGGCATGATGGGGCTGGCCGCGAAGGACGTGGAGGAGGTTCGCTCGCTCTACGACTTCGGGCAGATGTGGGACGGACAGACCGGCGTCGTTGAATACATCCTGGGCGCGTCGCCGGGTGGTGGGGTCTTCGTCGTGGGTCACTGCGACGAACCGTACCAGCGCGACATGATGGCCTATTACAAGATGGGGCCAGGCCCGTTCTACACGTTCTACCGCCCGTACCATCTCTGCCATGTCGAGGCCATGCGCGGAGTTGCCGAGGCTGTGCTCGACGGACAGGCGCTCCTCGCACCCGAGCAGGGATGGCGGACAAACGTGTTCGCGTATGCCAAGAAAGACCTGCGGCCGGGCGACAGGCTCGACGGCGTCGGTGGTTATACGTGTTACGGGCAGATCGAAAACTACGAACCACGGGGAGAGAACGACGGCGTGCCCATCTGCCTGGCGGAGGACGTGGTCGTGAAGACTGACGTCCGTCGCGATCAACGGCTGACGCTGGCCGACGTGGTGCTGCCGGCGGATCGCAGCGACGTCCAGCTCTACCGCGAGGCCCTGGCCACCAGCCTGATCGGCGCTGCATGAAGCTCGGCATCGTCGTCGTCTACCTGCTGAAGAAGAATGCAGGTCCACTGCTCGAGCTCCACCTCGACCGGATTGCCCGCCACACCAGCGTCCCCTACACCATCTACGGCGCGCCCTTGCGGCTGAAGCCGCGGTTTCGGGAGGTCCTCGAACAGCATCCGAATGTCCGCCTTGTGGATATTCCGGTGATCGAGGAGCCGCGGATCTCCCGGGAGCACGCGTACTACCTCGACGCGCTGGTACGTGCCGCCATGGACGACGGTGTGACGCATGTGTGTGTGCTGCACGTGGACTCGTTTCCCGTGCGCGACGGGTGGGCAGAGGATCTGGCCTCTCACGTCAACGACTCCTGCATCGGCGCCGCCGTCTTTCGCGCTGAGAACGGCGATCGCGTGCTGCCCATGCCGGCCGGCTTTCTGTTCAGCCGTCAGTTTCAGGAGCAGGTCCAGCCGCGCTTCTTCGTGTCGCGCGAGGTGGCAAAGTCGGCGGAATACAAGCAGTTCATGCAGGAGTTCGACGCGGAGGTGGACTCGGGGATCGGCTACGCCTACGAGATCTACCGCCGGGGCCTGCACTGGCATCGCCTCTTGCGATCCAACCAGCACAACGACCACTACCTGATGGCGGGCGTGTACGGCGACACGTTCTTTCATCTGGGTGCCGCCGCGCGGAAGGCGCGATTCCGGGGTGATTACGAAGGCCCAGAGGTGCCGCCGGCGCTGCAGTGGTGGCAATGGCTCGATGACGCCCGCGAGTCCCTGCCGGAGTCTCTTTACGAATCTCTTCAGAGCAAGCTGCCCCTGCGCGACACCGTCGTCGGCGACATCAAGGCGCGCAACGACGCCGCGTTTGCCGGCATCTTCGAGCGCTTGCTGAGAGAGCCCGACCAATACATCGAGCTGCTCCGCTCCGGCCTGCGGTCGTAGCGTCCGGCTTCTAGCCGGACCGCGAAGACTTGGATGGCCGGCTGACTGGAACAGTCGTAGTGTCCGGCTTCAGCCGGACCGCGAAGACTTGGATGGCCGGCTGACTGGAACAGTCGTAGTGTCCGGCTTTAGCCGGACCGTGAACACTGGGATGGCCGTCTGGCTTGGTTGTTGCGTCCAGTGTGCGCACGTGCGGGGAATTTGCCGCTCACCATTTCCAGCCAGGAGGCGAGTATGACTGTTGCCAAGGTATCTGAGATTAGCGCCACATCATCGAAGAGCTTCGAAGATGCGATCGAACAGGGCATTGCGCGTGCCTCGAAGACGTTGCGCAATATCCGGGGCGCCTGGGTCAAGGAGCAGCACGTGCGCTGTGACCAGGGGAAAATCGCGGAGTACCAGGTCAACATGATGGTGACCTTCGTGCTCGACGACTAGGTTGCCCTGAGCCGCGCTACTGGTTTGGCTGAGGCGTCTTCGTGACTGAGGTCGGCGGGGCGTTGGGGTCGTGCTTCGGAAGCGACCACACCTGTCCACACGCGTCACATCGGAAGTAATAGACGATGGCCTCTCTACTGGAATCTTCCAGGAGACGACCCGGTTCGGTGCATTTCGGGCAACGTTGAAGCGGCATAGGGAGATCGAGATCCTACACTGCCTTTTTCCTGCCTAAAAGTGGGTACATCAGTTCCTGAGAAGCACGATCCAGCCGTTTTCGTCGAATACCACTTTGTAGCCCCGTGCCCGGCGCTCGTCGAGTAGCTGTCGGATTTCTTCGTAGTTGGCCTGAGGCCACGGATCCAGTTCACGGCTCGCGATGATGACGTCCACCTCGGGAGCGCCGGGGCGAAGTATGTACGCCTGCTCCCGCTGGCTGAGATGCGGCAGGGCAGCGCCCTGGGCAACGACTGATGCACTCTGAGGCACGCGCTGCATCGCCCGATACCCGGTGCGGTGGACTGGCGTAGAGACGTAGTGCCCGGGCTCGAAGAGATTCCACAGCGGCTGGTGACCCGGCAGAAACAGCGCAAGCAGGACACTTGCGGCGGTCAGCCCCGTGACCACGCGGGGGCGCAGCTGCTCGTCGTGCACTCGTCGGGCGAGCCTCGCCATGGCATCACCAGCGCTCATCGCGAGGATCGGGGCAAGCGGGGCGGAGTAGTGAAGTGTCGTGCTCCAGTGACTCGACACGTCTGAGAGCAGGCGCGACATGACGAACGGCACGAGCAGTACCGCGAGCGGCGACAGCAGTGGCAGCAGCGCGAACGGGGCCACCCACATCACCGCCGTCAGAAGCTTCGCCGGTGGCGTCACCAACGCGGCCGGAATCGTCCAGGGCCTGCGCAGGAGATCGACATAGGGTCCGCCGTAGTTGTAGCCGGCGCCGAAGAACGGGATCGTGATGCCGACCACGACCACAAGTGCGGCGACGCTTGCAGCGATCAGTACCGCGCCTTTCCGCCGCTCACCGTGGAGCACAAGGTAGATACCCACGAACGTCAGTAGCGGAAGCAGATCTTCCCTCACGAGCGTCAAGGCAAATGCGGACGTCCAGAGCAGGACCCACCAACGGCGATCCATGGCCAGGATTACCGTCGCGATAATCAGGGGCGCGAACGCGACTTCGTGTACGTCGAAGGCCGCCGCGCGTTGCAGCCCCCAAAACAGACCGTAGGCGCCGGCGAGCGCGAGGGAAGAACCGTGTGGTAACCGGCGGCGCAGGAACAGGAATACGGGAACGATGGAGAGCGCGAAGAGCAGCGACTGCGCGGCGATCAGCAGCTCAACTCGAGGCGCGACCCAATAGAGCGGCACGAATGCCGCGATGATCGGATAGAAGTGATCGCCCAGGATGTTCGAGAAGCCACTGACCGTGCTTGCGGGAGGCTCGAGGCGGCTCAGATGCCACACCGCCTGGTCGAAGATGGCGAGATCGTAATTTGACCCGAAATGCCAATGCCGGAACAGGCCGGTCAGGCCATAGATCGCGCTGAAGAGACCTACCAGCGCGGCGACGCCGCGCAGCTCTCGGCTCATGCGTGATCCTTCAGGGCAACCATGGGCACGTCTACAGATCAGATCGGACCGGCTTTCCTCGCGGACAAAGAAGACGCTTTGCGTTCTCGTTCTCGCTTACGACGCTGATGCCGGCATTGTTCGTTGCCGATGAGTGCCAGTGCGGTGACTCGCGAACCGGATGGATTGCCTGGGCGACTAGATAGTTCGGCATCGGGGACGGTTCGGCTGTATGCTTCGTCTACCTTTCTGAGCCCTCCGCACCCCGTGGTCGCTCTCATCAAGGCGTTTTTGCCGGATGGAGCATAGTGACCACGACGACTCTCATTTCCTCTCCCTTCTGCCCGCTCTGCAAACAGCCTGGCCGTCTGCTAGACAGTAATGGCCCAGTCCCCCATGCCGTGGACTACTACCGGTGCGATCCCTGCTGGCATGCCTGGTCTTACAAGAAGGCTGTCGCTCACACCGCTGTGGTTCCAATCGCGGAACTGAAACCGGCTGCGTTCTATTTTCGAAGGATGAAGGATCGACGCTCGCAAGGACTCCTTGGGGAGCCCCAGCGAGAGCGACGCGCAGTCTAGCGGTCAGTGCACCTGGGAATCGTGCCCGGAGGAATCGACCCGACAGCCCACCCGCCTAGTTGAGAGCACGACAACGAGACGTCGCGTTGTTGGGCTCTGGCGTACCGCTTGAAGGTCGTGATTTGTGCGTGGTTTGCCGATGGGCGAAGCGAGCCGAAGCTCGTGTCGAGCGGAAGGGCCCGCCTACGCGCTATCTGAATTCCCGAGCGCTACGGCGCGCAGCCTTCGCGAGACATACGAGCGAAGGCTGGTGAGGCGGGGGGGAATCGAACCCCCAACCCGCAGATTAAGAGTCTGCTGCTCTGCCAATTGAGCTACCGCCCCACGGAACATCTGATTCTATCTCAGGAACGCGCGCGGTTGCTTACTGCAAGCCGCCGCGGACGGACGTAATGCGCTGGGTGTTGAAGCCGAGCCAGTGCATCCGGCCGGCGTAGCGCGCGTGTTCAACCTTGAGGCACCGATCCATTACGACTGACATCCCGCCGGCTTCGGCGATGCGGCCGCCCTCCTCATTGATGACGGTGTACTGGCACCAGAGGTTCTTCGCCCCGATGGCCACGGCTTCCTTCGCGATCCCCGGTAAGGCGTCCGGCGCCCGGAAGACGTTGACGATGTCGATGGGTACGGGGACGTCGCTGAGCGCCTTGTAACTGCGCTGGCCGAGAATCTCTTGCTCGCGAGGGTTCACGGGGATGACGGTGTAGCCATGTCGCCGCAGATAGAACGCGACGAAGTAACTTGCACGCAGCTCATTCTTCGACAACCCCACCACGGCGATCGTCTTCGCACTGAACAGCACGCGCTGGATGAGCAGCGGGTCCTGATAGCGGCTGATGTCGAACGTCGAAGTCATCGCGAGGCCTCGGTGCTCCCCGCGCCCGCTGCGCGAGCGAAGCCTTGCTCGAGGTCCCAGATCAGATCGCCAACGTCTTCGGTTCCAACCGAAAGCCGGATGGTACCAGGACCGACGCCCGCCGCGCGCAGCTCGTCGTCGGACAGTTGTCTGTGCGTCGTGCTCGCTGGATGAATGATCAGGCTCTTCGAATCGCCGACGTTCGCCAGGTGCGACCAGAGCGTCACGCCTCGGATAAAGTCCTGACCGGCGGCACGGCCCCCTCGACAGTCGAAAGAGAAGACAGCGCCCGCACCGCGCGGAAGGTACTTGTCCACGCGAGGCCGTTGAGGACTCGACCCCAGCCCGGGATACGTGACGTTCGACGCCATCTCGTGCTTTTCCAGGAACTGCGCTACGGCCAGCGCATTCGCCACGTGGCGTTCCATGCGCAAGGAAAGCGTTTCGAGCCCCTGCAGGAAGAGGAACGCGTTGAAGGGACTCATGGCGGCGCCGAGATCGCGCAGCGTCTCCGCCCGCAGCTTCATGAGATAGCCGTAGGTGCCGAACGTCTCGTGGAACTGAAGCCCGTGATACGCCGGCGATGGGTCCGCGACAACCGGAAAGCGGCCGTTGGACCAGTTGAACTGCCCGGAATCGACGACGACGCCACCGATGCTGGTGCCATGGCCGCCGATGAACTTGGTGGCCGAGTGCAGCACGATGTCAGCACCCCACTCAATCGGACGGCAGAGAAACGGCGTCGCGAATGTGTTGTCCACGAGGAGCGGAATCCCGTGGGCGTGAGCGATCGCCGCGATGGCGGCAATGTCGAGCACATTGCCGGCGGGATTTCCGATCGTCTCGCCATAGAACGCCTTCGTGTTCGGGCGCACGGCAGCTTTCCACGCGTCCAGATCGTTGGGATCAACCCAGGTGAGGTCGATCGACATCTTGCGCAGCAGGTGCTTGAGCTGATTCACCGTTCCGCCGTACAGCGCAGACGAGGCGACCACGTGATCGCCAGGGGTGAGCAGCGTGAAGAGCGCAGCCGCCTGCGCCGCGATCCCGCTGGCAAACGCGACAGCGCCGCACCCATCTTCGAGGTTCGCCACGCGCTCCTCGAACACGGCGACGGTGGGATTCATGATGCGCGAGTACGTATTCCCGTACTCCTGCAGATTGAAGTACGCCGCCGCGGACTCCGGATCCTCGAACACATAGCTCGTCGTCTGGTAAATGGGGACGGCGCGCGCACCAGTGTTGGGGTCGGGGCGCTGCCCGGCGTGCACCTGTCGTGTGTCGAATCCGAACCGGCGGGACTCTTCCATACGGACGTGGGCTCCTTGCGTGACTAATGAAACCGTCGTTCACCCTTCTGGGTTCTCTGTTCTCCGTTCGTGTTCAGGTTCTGTTAGTGGTTCAACTCTATGTCCTTCCTCTCCCTTCGGACGCGAGGAAGTGCTGAATCATAGGGGTCTGGCGGGCTTCCTCCAACAGGAAGCAGTCGTGGCCATAGGGTGCATCGATGACGTGGAACGTCACGTCCTTGCCGGCGGTGCGAAGCGCCTGCGCCAGCTCGTCGGAGCCTGAGGGCGGATACAGCCAATCGGAGCTGAACGCGATGAGCAGCGTCCTCGCCGAAACGCCTGCGACCGCATCTGCCAGGCGACCGCCGCCGTACTGCCGGGCAAGATCGAAGTAGGACAGCGCACGCGACGTATAGAGATAGGTGTTCGCATCGAAGCGCTTCACGAAGGCGTCAGCCTGGTGACGAAGGTAGCTCTCGACTTCGAACTCCGGTTCGGTCAAGCGGTAGCGGATCTCGTGTGCGTCCTGCAGACGCCGGCCAAACTTCTCGTTGACCGACACCGCCGACAGATACGTGATGTGACCCACCATGCGCGCCACGCCCATCCCGGCGATCGGCGCACGACCCGTGCCGTAGTAGTGTCCGGACTGCCAGTCGGGATCGGCGGTAATGGCGCTGCGCGCGATCGCGTTCCACGCCACGCCCTGCGGCTGAAGCGCGTGCGTGCTGGCGATGGGAATGATGTTGTCAACCTGATCGGCATACTGCACCGCCCACTCGAGCGCCTGCATCCCGCCGAGCGATCCACCCGCGACGGCAAACAGCCGCTCGATCCCGAGCTCATCCAGGAGTGCGCGTTGCAGCCGCACCATATCGGCAACTGTGACGACGGGGAAGTCTGAGCCGTAGGGGCGGCCAGTGGACGGGTTTGTCGATGACGGTCCGGTTGTCCCGCGGCACCCGCCGAGCAGGTTCGAGCTCACGACGAAGAACCGGTTGGTGTCGAACGCCTTGCCAGGGCCGATCATGCCATCCCACCAGCCAAGCCCTCGCCGGAGATCTCCGTCGCGCTCCTCGGCGCGGAAGCCGTCTCGCGTGGACTCCGCGGCCGGGGCTCGCGAAAAGCCCGCCGCGTGAGCATCGCCGCTGAGCGCGTGACACACCAGGATCACGTTGTTGCGTGTCGGTGACAACGTGCCGTATGTCTCGTACGCCACGCGTACCTGGGAGAGCTCCCGTCCGCAGTCCAGCTGGAGAGGCCGAGGGAGATCGAAGAAGCGCGTGTCAACGGTTCCGACCGAACCGGCCGCAGTGCTGGATGCCTGCCTGGTCACGCGGGCGATCATATCGCTCCCGTTGTATGATCCGAACCTTTCGCGAAGAGATTCGCACTCGCTCGTTGTAGTGCTCGGCTTCAGCCGAGCCGCTGATTTCAGGTGGAGGTCTCATGGCGGAAATCAAGGTCCAGAACGGAGTCAATGTCGATGCGCTGCTGGCCGCGCGGGAGGCGCTCAAGAGTGCACCCCAGGCCGCCAAGTTCACGTGGCGGGCGTCCTGCAAGTGGCAGAACGGGACGCACAGCCAGACAAAGATTCAGGAGTTCCACGGGTTGGGCGAAGCGCAGAAGCACAAGACCGAGTTCTCCTTCGACGCCGATCATCCGGAGATCTTTGCGTCCGAGGACCTTGGTGTTACGCCCATCGAGTACGTGCTCGTGGGGCTTGCCAGCTGCCTCACGGCTGGCCTGGCCGCCGTCGCCCAGAATCGCGGCGTGCAGCTCAGGTCTGTCGAAGCCAAACTCGAGGGCACGATGGACATCCAGGGAATCCTGGGGATCGACAAGGACGTGCGCAACGGCTACGACGACATCAAGGTCACCTTCTTCATCGATGCCGATGCGTCAAAGAAGGAGATCGAGGCGATCGTCGCGCAGTCGCAGAAACGGTCGGCGGTCTATGACGTGCTGACCAACCCGACAAACGTCACCGTCGAGGTGGCTTAGGGGGTGCGCCTTGCAGGCGGGTCCTGTCGCCGGGTTTCCCCACCCGTCCTCGGTGCCAAATGCACTCCCACGAGTGAGGCACCTGCGGGGCGGGCGGGGATACCCCTCCCGGCGCCACCCGCCTGAAGTAGCACACAGGCTGGGATCCGCAGAGCGGTTCCGGCGCGGAGCTCATCATCGAACACGTCACCACGGTCGTGATCGGCGCCGGCCATACGGGCTTGGCCACCAGCCGATATCTCACAGAACGCTCGATCGACCACGTGGTGCTCGAGCGCGGCGAGGTCGCCAACTCCTGGCACCACGAACGCTGGGACTCACTGCGCCTTCTCACCCCTAACTGGCAATCGAGACTGCCGGGCCATCACTACAACGGCGGCGATCCCGACGGCTTCATGACCATGCCGGAAGTCGTTGCGTTCGTCTCGGGCTTCGCACGACACATCGACGCTCCGGTCCGCACACAGACAACCGTGACGTCCGTTCGTCAGCACGACTCCGGCTATCACGTAACCACGACGAGTGGAGAGATCGCGTGTCGCTGCCTCGTCATCGCCAGCGGCGCCTGCAATCGTCCGCAGATTCCAGAGATAGAACGAGCCGTGCCCGCGACGGTCGAGCGATTCACGCCGATGGGCTACCGGAATCCGCAACAGCTGCCGGATGGTGGAGTGCTCGTCGTCGGCGCCTCGGCGACCGGCGTGCAGCTGGCTCATGAGATCCAGCGCTCCGGCCGGCCGGTCACGCTCGCTGTTGGCGAGCACGTCCGGCTGCCACGTACGTATCGCGGCCGCGATGTCCTCTGGTGGATGGAGACCTCCGGTGTGTGGGACCAGCGCTACGACGAAGTCGATGATCTCGTGCGAGCCAGGGGGTTGCCCTCACCACAGTTGGTTGGCAGTCCTGAACGTGCGACGCTCGACCTCAATGCTCTGAGTGCTCTCGGCGTCAGACTCGTAGGACGAGTGGCGACGATACGAGACGGTCGCGCGCTCTTCTCGGGCGGCCTTCGCAACCAGTTTGCGCTCGCGGATCTCAAGATGGATCGGTTGTTGGATACCTTCGACGAATGGGCGACGTCCAACGGACGTGACGTTGACGTCGGCCCGCCCGAGCGGTTCGAACCGACCCGCTCGCCGGACTCAACGCCACTGCACCTTGATCTCTCGAGTGGGGAAATCCGGTCCATCGTCTGGGCGACGGGTTATCGCCCGGACTATGAGTGGCTTCAGGTGCCCGTGCTGGACCGCAAGGGATCGCTCCGGCACGAAGGGGGTATCGTGGACGCGCCTGGGCTGTACGCGATTGGCTTACCGCTGCTGCGGCGACGGAAGTCCACGTTCATCCACGGCGCCGAAGACGACGCCCGCGACATCGTTGAGCACCTCGCCGGCTACCTTGCCCACCTGCGCCCGCAGGGTTAGCTCTCGACTACGACTTGAGTCGAGTCGCGTGCTGAAGGTCCTGGTTGAGCATCGCAACTAGTACAATTCGGAGTCGAGCGTTGCCGCCGCACAGAATCTGATGTCCCCAACAGTCGATGAGCCAACCGTACCAGCCGATCAGCTGGCACGCGAGGTCGCCCGCCGTCGTACCTTCGCGATCATCTCGCACCCCGACGCGGGCAAGACCACGCTGACCGAGAAGTTGCTGCTCTACGCAGGCGCGATCGAGCTGGCTGGCGCGGTGCGGGGCAACAAGTCGCAGCGGCATGCCGCGTCAGACTGGATGGAGATCGAGCAGCAGCGAGGCATCTCCATCAGCACCGCCGCGCTCGAGTTCGAGCTCGAGGGGTGCCACGTCACCCTCCTTGACACTCCGGGTCACCAGGATTTCAGCGAGGACACGTTCCGCACGCTGCTCGCCGTGGATAGCGTGGTCATGGTGCTCGACGCCGCCAAGGGCGTCGAGCCCCAGACGATGAAGCTCTTCGAGGTGTGCCGCTCGCACGGGCTGCCTGTGCTGACGTTCATCAACAAGCTGGACCAGCCGGCCCTGGACCCGTTCGAACTTCTGGATCAGATCGAACGTGTGCTCGGCCTGGCGGCGGCTCCGATGAACTGGCCGCTCGGCGATGGCCCGGACTTCCGCGGCGTCTACGACCTCGAATCCAATTCGATTCTGTTCTACGAGCGGCAGGAGAAAAGGGGCCGCAGGACCGCCCCCGTCGCTGTGGCTTCGCCAAGCGACCCCGCCGTCGAGACCCTCATAGGTGAGCGGCGCCAGCGTGAGCTGATCGATTCGGTCGCGATCATTGCCGGCGCGGGCACGCGGTTCGATGCCGACGCTTACAGGCACGCGCGGCAGACACCCGTCTTCTTCGGCTCGGCGATCAACGACTTCGGCGTCGAGCCGTTTCTGCGCGGGCTGCTGACTCTTGCCCCGCCACCCGCTCCGCGCATGGCCGGCGCTGACATCGTCTCGCCGACCGATCGCGACTTCTCGGGATTCGTATTCAAGGTTCAGGCGAACATGAACCCGCGTCACCGCGACCGGGTCGCGTTCGTGCGGATCTGCTCGGGCCGTCTGCAGAAGGACATGCAGGTGGTCAACCCGCGCCTCGAGAGCGGGCTACGCCTGTCGCGCGTCTACCGCTTCTTTGGCCGCGACCGTGAGACGGTGCCCGAGGCGTTTCCGGGTGATGTGGTCGGCGTCGTCATCCCGGGCCGGATCGCCATCGGGGACACGCTTTGCGCCGGCCGCCGTGTGGTGTTTCCGCCGATCGAGCAGTTTCCCCCTGAGCAGTTCGCATACCTCCGCCCGTCAGAAGGACGACACAAGCGCTTCGACGACGCCGTGGCCCAGCTGGCCGAAGAGGGTCTCCTCCAGGTCTTCATGCCCACGCTCGGCGTGCGGCACCCGATCATCGGCGTGATCGGCAGCCTGCAGCTCGACGTGATCGCGGCGCGGATGTCGTCGGAGTACGGGATTCCCTGCACCGTGGACCGCCTGCCGCACGTGGCGGCACGGTGGCCGATGGCGCCCGTCGCGCAGTTGCAGCTGCCATTGTCCGGGGTCGTGCAGGCCACCGATCGACTTGGGCGTGAGGCGCTCGTGTTCGAGTCGGACTGGGTGCTCCGCTACACGATCGAGAAGAACCCGCTCGTGGAATTCCGCAGCTCGATGTGAGGTAAGCCACCTCGCGCAGCGAGGTGGTGCGCCCGACAGGAGTCGAACCTGTGGCCTTCGGCTTCGGAGACCGACGCTCTATCCATCTGAGCTACGGGCGCGTGAGAAACGACCCACCAGTGTAGCAGTTCTGCCGAGCACTTCGTCCATCGCCGGTCGCTGCCTGACGTAGGATGAGGCAGATCCTCAGATGCCCCATATCCTCTCGACAGCTACGGCGATTCCTCCGCATCGCCTCGATCAGAGTTATGCGAGAGACGGCATGGCGCGCTTGTGCAGCGGTCATCCGCATCTCGCCAGGCTGATCTCCGTCTTCGATCGCTCGGGCGTCGAGACGCGTCATCTCATCCATCCGCCAGATTGGTACGTCCAGGAGCGCGGCTTCGACGAACGCAACCGTGAGTACGCTGTCCGCGGGCTCGAACTCATCGAGCAGGCCGCACGTACCTGCCTCGAGCGGGCGTCCACGGCTCCGGACGAGATCGACCATCTGCTATTTGTCACGACCACCGGCCTCGCCACGCCAAGCCTGGACGCGCTGCTCGTGCCTCGGCTCGGTATGAGGACGAACGTCCGGCGGTCGCCGCTCTTCGGCCTCGGCTGCGCCGGTGGTGCAGGTGCCCTCGTAAGGGCCGGCGACGTACTCCGGCGGTCTCCGGACGAGCGAGCGCTCGTGATCTCTCTCGAACTCTGCAGTCTTGTCTTCTCGCCGAATCCACGCACGGCAACCGACGTTGTCGGCGTGGCGCTCTTTGGTGACGGCGCGGCGGCCGCCCTCGTCGGCGGCGATGACCATGCAACGCAGAGCTCAATTGCCATCGCCCGTACGGGCACGCGGTTGTTCCCGGAAGCGAAGCACTTGATGGGCTGGGACTTCACGAGCGATGGGATGCGTCTCATCCTGTCGCGCGATGTGCCCGCGTTCGTGACCAATCGCCTCGCCCCTGTCGTCAGGGAATTCGTCAGCACGCACGGTACGTCAGTGGATGCGCTCGATCACTATGTGTTGCACCCGGGTGGTCCCAAGGTCATGGAGACGTACTGCTCAACCTTCGGGTTGGCCGATGAAGCCGTGTCGCTCGCACGCGAGTGCATGCGCGAGTACGGAAACCTGTCCAGCGCCGCGGTGCTGTTCATGCTGAACGATCTCGTGACGAGCGGAAAGCCGAAGTCGGGCGACACGGGCTTGATGATCGCGCTCGGCCCGGGATTCGCCTGCGAGATGCTGATGCTCCAGTGGTGACCGACGTCACGATTGTCGGCGCCGGTCCGGCTGGATCCACTCTGGCCATCGCGCTCGCCAGGCAGGGCGTGCGCGTCACTCTCTACGAGCGATCGAAGACCCCTCGTCTCAAGGCGTGCGGAGAGGGCATGCTTCCGCACGGGGTCGCGGCCCTTCGAGAACTCATTGGTGTGCCGGAAGGTCCACGCATGCGGGGCCTGCGTTTCGTGGCCGGAGACGTGTCGGTCGAAGCCGACTTTCCCGAAGGCTTCGGCGTCGTTGTCCGACGCGATCGCTTCGATGGCTGGCTGCGTGACGCGGCGGCATCAACGCCGAACGTCGATCTGCGATCGGGGACTGCCTATCGTCCGCTCGGAGAACGACTCGTCGTCGGAGCAGACGGCCGGCGATCGATGTTTCATCGGACACTTGGCGCTGTACCCTCGTTCCCTCGACGAGTAGGACTGTCCACACACTTCGCTGGTATCGAGGGCCTTGGCGATCGCGTGGAGGTCTTCTTTCATCCCGACGGCGAACTGTATCTGGCGCCCACCGGAGGAGGCGAGGCCCTTGTGTCCGCGCTCTTCTACCAGTCAGCGTTCCGGCGCGACGGCATCGTCTACCTGCTCAATGCCATTCCCGAGCTTCGAGCGCGCGCGTCGCACATCGAACAGACGACTCCACTTCTGGCGTGCGCCCCCCTCGGTCTCCGCGTTCCCCGCATCGTCGGGGAAGGCGTGCTGCTGATTGGCGACGCGGCTGGAGCCCCGGATCCCATTACCGGCGATGGCATCGCGATGGCGGTCGTCTCGGTCAAGCCTGCTGCAGAAGCGATCCTCTCCGGCGACTTTCAGGCGTATGAACGCATCAGGCTCGACATGGGCCGCAACGCGGATCGACTGGGACGCCTGCTGCTGAAGATCCCTCGAGCCAACGGCCGCACGGCGCGCATGCTCCTTCGTCGTCGTGCCCTCGTACCCACGCTGCTTGATGTTGCGGTTGGACGACGGGCGATGAATGCGCGGACGGTTCTGCGGGCGATGTGCAGTCGATAGCCGCGCGCGAGTTCGGATTCCATGTGGATGTCTTCGCGAACCTACGAGCGTGAGATTCTCGACGACCACGAGCCGGAGCAGCCGGTTGTGGACAAGATCTATCGCTTTCTGTCGTTCGTGAATCGTCGGCTTGGCGGATCCCGCGCCACGATCGCTCGCTTCAAGGTGTTCAGTCGTTCGTGGCCGCCGGGTTCGCGGATCCGTGTGCTCGATATCGCCAGCGGGGCCGCTGATGTTCCGCGCGCGTTGATCGCCTGGGGTCGCACGCAAGGGTTCGATGTGCGTGTGACGGCTCTGGATCTGTCGCCCCGCGCGCTGTCATACGCGCGTCGTTCCGGGCCACCCGACGGTTTGAGCTTCGTGTGTGCCGACGTGACGCGCCCCTGTTTTCAGGACGAGGCCTTCGACTACGTGACATGTGCGCTCTTTTTCCATCACCTCACAGACGAACAGGTGGTGACGACGTTGAGGGCGTTCGATCGATTGGCACAGCGAGGCATCGTGGTAAACGACCTGGTTCGTTCGCGACGGGCCTGGATATGGACGTGGCTCCTGACCAAGCCGTTTCACCAGATTCTGCACTTCGACGGTCCGCTGTCGGTTCGACGGGCCTTTCGTCCGCGCGAGTTGCGTGCACGTGCGGCCGAAGCGTCGGTACACTGGCTGACCATTCGGCGGCATTTCGGACACCGCATGACACTCGCTGGCGAGAAGAACAGGAGGTGACGTGGGGCACTCGCGGACGCAGGTGGCGATCGTTGGCGCCGGCCCGTCAGGGCTGTTGCTTGGACAGCTGCTCTATCGCGCAGGCATCGATGCCCTGATCCTGGAGCGGCAGAGCGCCGACCACGTCCTCGGGCGCATCAGGGCCGGCGTGCTCGAGCAGGTGACGATGGACCTGCTTGATGAAGCAGGTGTCGGCGCGCGTATGCACCAGGAGGGGATGGTGCACGGTGGATTCGATCTGCTGTTCAACGGCGCGCGGCACCGGATCAACCTGGCGAGGTTGACCGGGGGACGCCACGTCATGGTGTACGGGCAGACCGAGATGACGCGCGACCTGATGGCGGCGCGTCAGGGGGCTGGTCTGCTGACTGTTTACGAGGCTGCGGACGTCACGGTCCACGATTTCGTCAGTACGCAGCCCAGTGTGCGCTACACGAAGGACGGCGAGACGCATACCGTGGCCTGCGACTTCATTGCGGGCTGCGACGGATTCCACGGCGTGTGCCGCGCCAGCATCCCGAGAACCGTGATTCGCGAGTACGAGCGGACGTACGCCTTTGGATGGCTTGGACTCCTGTCCGATACTCCGCCCGTCCACCACGAGCTGATCTACGTGAACAGCGCTCGTGGTTTTGCGCTGTGCTCCCAGCGCAGCGCCTCACGAAGCCGCTACTACCTGCAGGTGCCGCTCAAAGACTCCACTTCGCAATGGTCGGACGAGGCGTTCTGGGACGAGCTCCGTCGTCGTCTGGATGCCGACGCGCGGGACCAATTGGTGACCGGCCCATCACTGGAGAAGAGCATCGCCCCGCTGCGGAGTTTCGTGGCCGAGCCCATGCGGGTGGGCCGGTTGCTGCTCGCGGGTGACGCGGCGCACATCGTGCCGCCAACTGGAGCGAAGGGGTTGAACCTTGCGGCGAGCGACGTCAAGTTCCTGTCCGGCGCGCTGATCGAGTTCTATCGCGAAGGTAGCGACGCTGGCATCGAGAGCTATTCGGAACGCTGTCTGCGTCGTGTCTGGCGTGCCGAGCGGTTCTCGTGGTGGCTGACTGGGCTTATGCACCAGTTTCCCGAAAATGGTCCGATCGGGCAGAAGCTCCAGGAGGCGGAACTGGACTATCTCGTCCATTCCGAGCCCGCTTCGCAGGCGCTTGCCGAAAACTATGTGGGCCTGCCGCTCGGTTTTGGCGGGGACCCGATAGTCCGCGAGGGCCCTGAGTCAAACTGAGACACTACCAGGACCCCGGGTGGAATCAATTCCGGGTAAACTCAGCGACGCACAATTTTGGGGTTCGTGGCGTGGTTCTCTTGGAGGCTGGGAGGATTCTCGATGTTCCGGAAGCTCTTGTTCGTGCTGCTTGCAGCCACCGTTGCGTCCGTTCAAGGTCAGAGCGGAACGCCACTTCCCACCGTCAGCGCACCGGTCACGGGACCAGGCGCCATGTTCCCCGGATTGCAGCGAGTGCCAGCCGGCACAAGTCCAGCGGAGCAGAAATACAGCGTCACCGAGTACTTCGTTTCAGGAACGGCCAGCGGTAAGCCGTACACGACGCGCATCCTGGTCCGGAAGCCCGAAGACGCCTCTCGCTTCAGTGGCATTGTCGTGGCCGAGCCGATGCACGCGAGCGGCAACAGCTGGATGTTCTTCTTCACTCGGAACTACATGATGCAGCACGGGCATATCTCCGTGGAGATAGCGCCACAGAAAGCGGGAACCGAGGCGACGATCGTTCCCTCCAATCCGCAGCGTTACGCGTCGATCAGCCTTCCTGACGCCGGACAGGCGAACGACATCATGGCGCAGGTCGGTGCCCTCTTGAAGGGTAACGGCCCCACGTCGCCGCTGGCCGGTCTTCGTGTGAGACGCTTGTTCATGATGGGCACGTCGCAGTCGGCCGGAACACTGCGCGGTTATCTGCCGACACACGGCACGTCGCGCATGCCTGACGGCAAGCCCATCTTCGACGGCTTCCTCGCCACGAGTACGGCCGGCATGCCGATTCCGAAAGTGGACGTCCCCCTGATCCAGATCGCCACACAGACCGAAGTCTTCAGGGGCGCCGCTGAAGGCAGCGCCTATCGTCGCGCAGACGGGGACGCACCAGGCGACCAGTACCGGCTGTTTGAGATCGCAGGGATGCCGCACAACGATTCACGCGAGAATCCGACCTACAGCCCCGACCCTTGCAAGATGCCGGTCACGAAGTACCCTGTGGGTAGCATGATGGCGATGGGCCTCCATCACCTGATCGCATGGTCCGACAAAGGTACCGTTCCGCCCCGCGCGGAGCGCATTGTCGTGGAGAACGGCAAGATCGCGGTGGACGCGCACGGGAACGCCAGGGGTGGCATTCGCAGCACCTATGTGGATGTGCCGATGGCCACGTATGGCGTGCCGAACGTCGCAGATCCGAAGCCGGGAACGCGTGACGACTTCTATTGCGGTATTGCCGGATACGAGACAGTGTTCACAGCAGACAACTTGAAGACGCTGTACAAGGACGCGGCCAGCTATCGCGGCAAGGTGCAGCAGCGGCTGGCCGAACTGACGAAGGCCGGCTGGTTCCTGCCCGAGTATGCCGGACAGGTGACGAGCGATGCACAGGCCGTCCGGATTCCCTGATCGAGAGCCACAAGGAGAACGTCGATGAGGTTGCTTCGTATTGCGGTTGTCGCACTCCTGGCCGCCCCTGCTGCGGCAGGAGCGCAGACTCTTCCAGACTGGACGGGTGTCTGGCAGATGGTTGGAGGCACAGTGTTCGACCGCGCCACCATGGTGGGTCGAGGTGGTGCGCTCTCGGCAGGCGTTCGCGAGCGTCCTCCGTATAACGCCCAGTGGGAGGCGATCTACCAGCGGAACCTGAAGCTCAGAGACAACGAACAACTTCCGGATCCGATCAACACCTGCGGTACGCCCGCTGGCTTTCCGCGGGTCATGAACGTCCCCGACATGTACGAGTTCGTGGTGCGACCGGAACAGACGTGGATTCTCACCGAGAACGGTCCGAACATCCTGCGCATCTACACGGATGGCCGCGCACATCCGGCGCCCGAAGATCGATGGCCCACCTACACAGGTGACTCGGTCGGCAAGTGGGAAGGCGACACGCTTGTGTTCACCACGCTGAGCATCAAGAATTCCAATTGGCCCACCGAGGGCGATACCGTCCTCGACCGAACGGGTCTCGTGCTGAGCGACGCCGCACACATCACGACTCGCCTGCGCCGTGTTGATGCGAAAACGATGGAAGCACGGATGGTGATCGAGGATCCCAAGGCGCTGACGGCGCCGTGGACCGTGACCAAGACGTACGCTCGCCAGCCAGACGGCACCCGCGTCTACGACTACGGATGCGCAGAGAACAACCGAAACCCGGTGGACGCCTCAGGCAAGACGTTGCTTCTGGGGCCCGGCGGTGAGAAGTTTGGACAGTAGGCAGGAGAGCCCAGGGCGCTGCTCACTCATTTGAGGTACTTGCCATGAAAACGAACGGAGGCTTCGCGGTGCGGTTCATCATCCTTTCTGTGTGCGTAGCATTCAGTGCCCTCGTCGGGGAACGCACCGTGGCCGCGCATCACGCCGGCACGATGTTCAGCGAAGACGTCAAAGAGATCTCGGGCGTCATCAAGGAGTTCCAGTTCACCAATCCGCACACCTGGATTCAGGTCATGGTGGAGACGAAGGCCGGCGCACCGCAGCAGGAATGGAGCGTCGAGTGGGGCAGCCCCAACCAGTTGGGCCGCCGAGGCGTTCGGCCGTCCACGTTCAAGCCGGGCGCCAAGGTGACCATGCGCATCAATCCGATGCGCGACGGTTCGCCGGCAGCTGGCTTTGTGGGTGCGAAGTTTGCCGATGGAACAACCGTCGGCGACTGGAAGTAGCTGCTAGACCGCCGGCCGTGACGCGCTGCTCGCGGCCGGCAGCTCAACCGCGTACGCCTGTCTATCTGCCCGGCCGCACCGCAAACAACATCTGAGGCCCGTCGCGCGCCACCAGTGCGAAGTCCGGTGACGCCTCTGCTTTTTCAATCAGACCGAGGGCGCCCCCTTCATAGTGCTCCGTGTGAACGACGACGAAGCCGACCCCCATGCTTCGCATGGCCGTCGCGCTCTCGTGCCCTGGAAAAGCGGCCATGAGCTTCGCGACGGACGAATATCCGTCAGGCTCGCGCCGTGAGTATCCGTTGACGATCGGTCGCCAGTGCACGGTCGAGAAGTACTGGTAGTCCGCATCGCGCCAGTCCCACGGCAAGCCTCTGTGGGACGGCAGTGACACGACCGCGCCCGGACCGAGATCGCGCAGAAATTCGTAGACCTTCGGAATGGCCTCTGGCTGCGGTCGTCCACCGGGAAAGTGGACGAAGTACGTTTCGCTCAGGCCGAGGATCAGAAGAAGCACGACGTAGCGAGTCGCGTTCGGCCATCTGCGGAGGACAGCCAGGGCTCCTATCGCTGATCCGATAGCCATTCCGAGGCTGACCAGCAGGGCGAATCGCCCCGGCGCACGGATGAGCGTCATGCCGGGGAGCGTGACGAACACGTCGTAGAGGCTGGGCAGGCCGAGTACATCGCGGCCAGGTCCAAACGAAAGCCAGCCGCCCGCAACGACGAGAAATACGGCGAACGCTCCTGTCGCTCGCATCGTCCGATCCGGGGCCGGACCGGGTCCCTTCCCTAGAACCCACAACAGGCCGATGCCGAACAACACCAACCGGATGTAGCCGACGAACAGTGTGGACTCCCGATACGGCTCGCGCGGCTGGTCAGGCATCCATGAAGGCCAGGACAACCCCAGCCACGTGCCCTGCGGCGGAACCAGATACGAGGCGAAGTCAGCGGAGAATCCGGCAGCTTCCGCAATCGACCCTGGTGGGAATCCGACGTAGTGCCGCACGAAGGGCGCCACGCACAGCAACAGCACGCACGCAATCGCCAGAGACTGCACCGCCAGGCGGCCAATCGTGTGTCGCGTGGGTCGATGCAGGAACGCAGCGAAGGGGACATACGCCGCTGCCAGCAGGAGCACGAGCACCGCGAGGTACCAGGACGCCAGCATCTGCATGACGAGCACTGCCGCGACAGTGATCGCCCGTACCCACGACGGTCGAGCTGCCCATCGGTCGATCGCGATCACGCTCAGGGGCATCCAGAACGACCAGACGAGCTGTAGATGTCCGTGACCGTGAAGCATGTTGAAGAACGAGAATGCGTAGGCGGTGCCCCCGGCCAGCGCCGCAAGGTGGTTCCTCGTGACGCGGAAGAGCAGCAGGTGCGCCATCAGGCCGTTGAGGACGAACGCAACAAACCAGACGATGTTGTAGGCGAGTGTGGGGTTGTGCGTCGCGGCGTATATCGGGAAGGAAAACGGGGCGATACCCACGAGGTGCTCGCTGTACGCCAGCGTACCTTTGGCGGGATGGTAGATGTTCGCGTCGAACAGCGACAGCCCCTGGCTCTCCCATACGTGGTTGACCCAGGCGAGCGTCCAGATGTTCAGGCGTGCGTCCCCGGGATAGCTGGCGCTCGCAAGGTGCAGGACATTGGAGATGGGGTAGAGCATCACGAGCGAGGCTGCGAGGTAGGCCACGGTCAGCAGAAGAGCGCTAACCGCTCTGGAACGCGCGTGCCGCACGTCGAGAAGTATAGGCTCAGGGCGTTCGACGGAGGTCAGGAGGGTTTATCCTCGCCAGTCCGCGATGTCGGCGATTCTTTGGGGTGATGAGCTCCGATGCTGACGCCCGGCTGGGTTCCGTGGGCGGTGCTTACTGTCCGAAGCGTGTCACCGCAAGGACTACAAGCGCCATCGCCGTCAGGCCGACCAGGACATACAACCCCAGATACACTCGCTGAAGTGCACGCAGCTTCCTGACGTTGTTCCTCGACAACGTGTGGATCATCGTTGCGAGCTCCGCGTTCATCTCACCGATCTGCGCCTGCTGCCAGCGTCCGGCATACACCGCGGCCGGTTCCCGAAGCGCCTCGTCATCGAGGTGAAGCAGCGGACGCCCACTCGCGCCGCCGGCCTCCTCGGTCTCCGGCGATCGAGGGCGGAGCGCCTTAATCGCGTACACGAAGAAACAGAGTGAAAGGAACACATAGCACGCGACGTAGGCGACGACCGCGGGGTTGGTGATGTTCGGACCGCCCGACATGTCCCCTTGCGTCACAATCAACAGATTGACGGCGTTGATGCCTCCGAGGATCAAGAGGGCGAATCTCGTTTTTCGATCACCCTGCTCGGCGACGTCCGTGAGACGATCGCACTGATCGGTCAGCACGCGGTACCGTTCCCACGGGTCCAGTAGACGATTCTCCGTGGCGCGTTCCAGGAACCTCTCCTGTCGCCTCACGGCCTTGGCATCGTCCACAGAGCGCAGGAAATCCTCTGGCGTCGTTCTCACGATCACGGCTCATCCTTCTCAGCGGCAGAGATTACGGCGTTCGTCGCGACGTACGAAGGGCCCGGCCTGTCATGCCGGCGTCCTTCGGCGGCGACCAGCAACTCGCGCTGTGCACAGATTGCCGGCTCGCCTGACGCACGCGGGGCTCGCACGTAGACGCCGTCCGGGCGAAGAAGACGTGCGTTGACGTTGTCAGCGATATAGCGCGTCAGTATCTCGTCGCGCAACCGCGCCACCATTGCCCGGCTCGCGATCCGCACCATCACCTCGACACGCTGATCGAGATTGCGGGGACGCAAGTCGGCGCTGCCGACATAGGCGTCGTCATCGCCACCGTTTCGGAAGTACCAGACGCGGCTGTGCTCGAGAAACCGCCCCACTACGCTTCGGACGGTGATCCGATCACTTAGTCCCGGTACACCTGGACGGAGGGCGCACATCCCGCGCACGATCAGATCAACGGACACGCCCGCCTGTGACGCGAGATACAGTTGGCGGATCACCTCCTCGTCGAGCAGTGCGTTTGTCTTCAGGATGATGCGTCCCGTCCGACCGCGTCTCGCCCAGTCGATCTCCCGCTGAATCAGCGTGCCGATGGCCCCGCGCAGCGTCACTGGCGACACATGAATCGAACGGAACGCCACGGAGCCTGGAGCACCCGAGAGGAGCGAGAACAGGTCGTCGATGTCCGCCGCCACCGCGTCATCGCAGGTCAGCAGGGCCAGGTCCGTGTAGGTCCTGGCGTTGAACGCGTGGTAGTTGCCTGAAGAGACGTGCGCATAGCGGCGGATGCGTGTGCCTTCGTGACGGGCGATCACGGCCATTTTCGTGTGCACCTTGCGCCCCGGATCGCCATACGAGACCTGTGCTCCCGCGTCCACAAATTCGCGAGCCCACTTGATGTTGCGTCTCTCGTCCATCCGCGCGTGCAGCTCGATTACGACACGCACCTGCTTCCCGCGCTTCAGGGCTTCGAGAAGAGCGTGCGCGATGAGTGACTCTCGATCGGTGCGGTAGAGCGTGATCGAGATCCGCAGGACGTCCGGATCCTCGGCCGCCTGTCTGACGAGTTCCACGACCGGGTCGAACGCATCGAACGGGTGGTGGAGCAGGATGTCCCGGCGTCGAATCTCCGCGAAGATGTCCACGTCGGTGTCCAGCCCGTCTGGCCGGTCGGGATGAAACACAGGGTAGTGAAGATCGGTGCGGGCAATGCGGCTCACTTCCCAGTACCGTCGCGGATTGGTGACCACCGACACCTGGTACACGGATCCGGCCGGTGTCCGAAGCGCGCGTGCGAGGCGCTCCAGCACGGCCCTGGGCATCCTTCGGTCCACAACGAGGGATACGACGGGATTGGAGTCCCGGGCACTGACGACCCGTGCCGCATGTGCCAACGCATCGGCCATGGACGCCGAGTCTGTCGGCGGTTCGGCCTGACGCGTGATTCTAAAACGATACGCCGACACGATCGTCTGGCCCGGAAACGCTTCAGCCAGATGGGACTCGATCACCTCGTCCAGCCAGACATAGCCGCGACTGGACGCAGGCTGGAGGCCTGATGTTCGACGCAGGTCCGATGGGTGGAATGGGACCAGCGGGGACAAGGACTCCGGAACGCGAACGACGGCGAGGCGAGTGTCGCCCGATGCGGCCCGTGTCACAACGGCAAAGTTGAGGCCGAAGCTGGGCACGGAGATTGTGCCGGACGGCGAGCTGTCGAGCTCACACGGAGCGACGGCAACGCGGCCGACCCGCGTGAAATGTTCATCGACGTCCTGGCGTTCGACGGAGTCCAGACTCTCGTAACCGACGAAGTGAAGTCCGTGTGCGGCAAGGGCTGGAACGAGCGTTCGATGCCACTGCACGTGGGCATCGCGAAACAGCCGCTTCACGATGGCTTCGATCACGAGCCGCTTCGCTGCATCGGCGCGCCAGACTGGGCCTCGAGTGGAGACGAAATCGTCGAGGTTCGTTCCGACGATCGAGAGAAATTTCACGCGCTCGAGCAACGGCGTCGCCCCATCCTGTGCCTCCTCCAGGACCCGCTCTTGAAAGCGCAACTGGCTCAGGTCGCGGTCAAAGAAGCTCGGGAAGGGCACGTCTGCGACTGCAGACAACCCTGACGACGTCGCGTCATTCGCGAACGGTACGGTGGAGACACCAGAGTGCATGGTTTGGCGCGCTTTACAAGGCTCGGACGGACGCCCCTGTGAATCGGTCTGCCGCTGGGGGTCTTGAGGGACGAGGGGGTTGACCCTCCCCTGAGACGAAAGACCGTGCAGCGACACGTTGTGACGGGCAGCGGCCACTAAAACCGACCACGCCTTCGTCGATAACTCTCAGGGAGCCACTTAGTTCTAGTCTGAATCGGCGCGGGGGTCCTGTGCGACTCCACGGCCATTGGCGATCGAATCGAGATGTCCGTGCGCATGTTCAGCGGGAAGTCCACAGCGAGTATTTTCGCCGCCTGGTCACTCTGTGCGGTTGTGTCTGCCCAGGCGCAGGTCGAGCCAAATACACCAGCCGCACGCGAGCAGCCCCCCGAGCGTGAGCGTGGTGTCAGGCTCGAGTTCGACCAGCGGCCATCGGTTCGAATCGGCAGGTTGCTGCGGCTCGATGTTCGATTGACGTCGCAGGCGGACTTGCGCGACCTGGCCTCACCATCCGCCAGCACAAACGAAGACGCCTTCGACCTGCAACGCCTCCGCGTGGGCATCGAGGGCACCTTCTTGCGGAAGCTCGAATACCAGGTAGAACGCGAGATGCGCGATTCCAGCGATCCCTGGCGCGACGTCTTTGTGAATCTGCGTGTCCGTCGCGCTGCCGAGATCCGCGCGGGACACTTCAAGCTCCCGTTCAGTCTCGACCAAACGACGGGGAGCAAGGGCCTCGATTTCACGTATCGCTCGCTCGCGGCGTCATACCTCGCGCCCGGTCGAGATGTCGGCGTGATGGTGCACGGCGACGCCCTCGGGAACGGTGTGAAATACGAGGCCGGTGTGTTTCGCCGGGGTGGGAAGACCCCTCTGGCAGTGACAGGCGCCAATGCCGTGAATCCGCGCACCGTCGCCGGCCGCCTCGTCCTCAGACCCTGGACTCCGAGCACGCCGAAGCCGATCCGCGCACTCGCGTTGGGGCTGGCCGTGACGTCCGGCCGCGTGCCCGAAGGGCTCAATGGACTGCGAGGCAGAACCGTCGGCGAGGACGTGTTCTTCGATCGGGTCTATGTGAACGGTGTCCGACGCCGTGTGGGCGTCGAGCTGCAGTGGCGGATGGGACCCGTGTCGGCACAAGGAGAGGCCATCCGCGTTCGTGACGAGCGGCGCGGACAGGGCATCGACAACAAGGATCTGCCGGACATGGTGTCGCGTGGGTGGTATTTCAATGGAACGTGGCTTGTGACCGGAGAGCGCAAGAAGGGCACCATCGAACCAACCCGGCCGTTCCTGAGGAACGGGATAGGCGCTCTCGAACTGGCGGGTCGTATCGAGGAACTCAGCTTTGGCAGCGACATGGCAGGTGGCGGGTCATCGCAGGGCCCTCGGGCGCCGCATCCGTCCGAGAAATCTGACAGGGCCCTCACCGCCGGGGTGAACTGGTACTTGAACGAGTTCATCAAAGTCCAGGCCGACGTCGTGCGTGAGCTACGAAGGGATGGCGGCCGCGTGCTCGACAGCCGGGGACGACTCTGGAGCCGTACAGTCCGGGTCCAGTTCGCCTTATGAGCATGCCGAAGCTGTTCGTGCGGGTTCGCGACCTCCGGTACTGGCTGTGCACGGCGCTCGTGTGCGTGTGGCTGCCGAGCGTGTCGACGGCGACTGGCGAGTCCCCGATGACATCGGATGCTCCGGAGGCCGACGCCCTCTTCGACGATAGCCAGTTGCACGACATCTGGATCCACGTCAACGACCGCGACTGGGCGCAACTGCGTGAAGGCTATCGGGAGAATACCTACTATCCGGCCGACATCGAGTGGCAGGGTCATGTGGTGCGCAACGCCGGCATTCGGGTGCGCGGCCGAACCAGTCGAAGCGGCCAGAAGCCCGGACTGCACGTGGACTTTGGTCGCTACGTGTCCGGACAGCGGTTTCTCGGGCTGAAGTCGCTCGATCTCGACAATCTGTGGCAGGACCCCACGATGCTCAGGGAGCGGCTCGCCATGCTCGTGTTTCGACGCATGGGTCTTCCCGCTCCACGCGAGTCGCACGCCCGCATGTTTGTCGGAAGCGGCCGCGAGTTCGCAGGGGTGTATGGTGTGATCGAGGTCATCGACAAGCAGTTCCTGGGGCGCCACTTCAACGAGGACGACGGCTACTTGTACCAGTACCACTGGCAGGATCCGTTCGGCTTTGCCAACCCGAGTTCGAATCTCGACTGGTACGCGGCGCGCTTCGAGCCACGGACGCACGAGAACGAGTCGACGTCGGCCTTGTTCGCACCTATCCGGGATCTGGCGCGGGCCGTCGAGGATGCGCCGGTGGAACAGCTCGAAGAAGCGCTCGCGCCCTATCTCGATCTGAGCACGTACATCAGGCACATTGCGGTCGACAACGTCCTGTCGCAGCCGGACGGTCTTGTTGGCAATCTGGGGATGAGCAACTTCTACCTGTATCGCTTCGAAGAGAGGACATTGGCGCAAATGATCGTGTGGGACCAGGATCTCGCCTTTGAAGATCTGGAACTCCCGGCGCCGTCGAAGAACTTCGACATCAATCTGCTCGCGCAGAAAATATGGGCGTCGCCGGAGCTTCGGGCGATGTACCTGATGGCGCTTGTGGATGTGACGCTATCGATAGGCCCTCCCGCCGGGACACCTGAGGTGGAGGAACCGTCGCAGCGACAATGCCCGGCGCCCCCCGGTCAGCCCGTGTGTGGCTGGTTGGAGGAAGAGGTGTCCCGGGAGTACGCGCAGATCCGAGAGGCCGCCATCGCCGACCCGCGGACGCCGTACGGGCCCGAGCAGTTCGAGGAAGGCATCGAGTTCCTGAAGCGTTTTGCGCGGGAAAGGAGTCGGATCGTCCGGCACTACGTCTCGCAGATCGATCCCGGGATCGTAGCCGCGTCCGCGGTGCAGCCTAGTGGCACGCTCCGGACCCGGAGTCGCCAGGTCCGGAGACCGGAATGAAGCTCCAGTCGTAGTCGTCGGCGCGCAGCGTCAGTTTCAGCACGCCGAGTGTGCTGATGCGCACCTCGCTCGTCGGCCTGACGCTTGTGAACGCGTAAGGCGCGGCCCCTCCCGTCCCGACCACGAACTGGCGGATGCCGTGCGCCGCATCCGGGAATCCATCGGCGTCCTGGGGCGCGAACCGTTCGTAGGTATGGTCGTGCCCCGACAAGACGATGTCGGCACCCGCCTCGTGCAGCAGGCGCCAGACCTCTCGCATCTGCGGTTGGTCTCCGTGCGTACCCGAAGAAAACAGCGGATGGTGCCAGTAGGCGATGGCGCAACGCGTGCGGTTGGCCGCGAGGTCGGCACGGAGCCACGCACCCTGGGGAGAGTCCGCCCCAGCCGAGATATTGCTGTTGAGTGCGATGGCGTGCCAGTTGCCGACCTCAAAGCTGTAGTAGCCGCGGCCGGGAGGGCCGGCGTTCAACCCGAAATAGCTGAAGTACGGCGCTGCACCCGAACTCTCGTACTCGTGATTTCCAGGCACGGGGCGCGTGCGATTCTTGTGTCGGCCCCAGGTGGGGTCGTAACAGTCGTGGAACTCCTGTGCTGTGCCGGACTGATAGACGTTGTCCCCGAGGGCGAACACCGTACCGTCGATCCCATCGAGCAGTCTGGCAGTGGCCTCCGCTTCTGCACCCCTCTCGCACAGGGCGATGTCACCCGCGCCCACGAACACCTGCGGCGGCGCGAGAACTCGCGAAACGAGCGTGGAGAGCGCCGCCGATGGGTTCGAGGCCTCCGAAGGGCCACCAGAAACGTCGGTCGGCCCGGTGACGATGTTGCTTGGCCCCCCGCAGTCGAGACACAGCACGCTCAGGACCAAACCGATCGCCCGCGCGGAACTCCTCGAGCAGCTATCTCGGGGACTGCCAATGCAACGGGGCATCTGCACGCGAGAATGCGGGCAAGGTCGCTGCCAATCTCGTCAACCAGAGATCGAACTGGAAACCAACTGCTTTCCCATGATTTATTGAGGGCAAGCCCCGCCCTGCTGACGCTGAAAAGAAGACTTTCCTCGTCCTGTCCAGGAACAAGGTGGCCCTGAAGACCTTTGCACACCGATGTTGCGGTTGCGCGGAGGTCCCCCTGAGCTCGATACTGACCTGGCTTTCTGTGACGACCCATTCCTCCGCAGGTGCATCGCTCATTCGCTACCCCCTGGAGAAGCCGGTCGGAGGATCCGCGGTGTCCTCCGTCGATGTCGTCGTCATCGACCTTGTCGATTCCGACGGTGTCGCCGGTCTGGGCTTTACGTACGTGATCGGCGGCAGCGGTGCGACCGTGCTGGCCGCCGCGCGTGAGCAGATTGCCCAACATGTGCTCGGCCGGCCGTCCCTGCCTCCCCAGGCGCTATGGCGCACGATCGCTGCCGGATTCGGTCGCACGGGCCTCGGACCGAATCTTCTGGCGCTGGCCGCGATCGACGTGGCCGCCTGGGACGTCGAGTCCCGGCGCCGCGCGCTCCCTCTCGGCGTGGCGATGGGCGGAACGCCTCGACCCGTTGCGGTCTACGGAAGCGGCGGCTTCACGGCATCACAGTCTCCCGAGGACGCCGCCGGGGTCGCGGCAGCACACGCCGCAGCTGGACTCGGCGCCGTAAAGCCGCGCGTCCGGGGCGCGCGAAGCGACGAAGCGCTGCTTTCCGCGGTACGCGATGCCGTGCCCCCTCACGTCCATGTGATGGCCGATGCCAACGAGAAGTGTGACCTCCCCAGGGCCTTGTGGCTCGCAGCGGCAGCGAGGGAGCGGGGTGTCCTGTTCGTCGAAGAACCGCTGCCAGCCGGCCAGCTCGAGGGCTACCGCACGCTTGCGCGCTCAGGGGGAGCCTCAGTCGCCGCCGGCGAGCACCTTCAAGGCCAGGCGTTCCATCCCTTCATCGCCGAGCACCTGCTCGCGGTCGTACAACCAGACCTCGCAATGGCCGGCGGCTTGACGCCCGCACTCGATTTGTCGCGTCTGTGCGAGATGTCGGGCCTGAGCGTGTCGCCGCACTTCCTGCCGGGGCTCTTCGTCCACGTGGCCGCCGCGTCGCCGGCGATCGTCTGGCTCGAGCAGTTCCCGCTGCTGGAACCGCTCTTCGATGGATGGCCGCAGCTGTCGCCGGAAGGGACGATGAGCCCACGCGACGTGCCGGGGCATGGGCTCACGATGCCCCAGGACATTCGGCGGCGGCTGGCTATCTGATCCCCGTGCGACGCGCTGTCGCTTCTTCGCTCGGGGCCGCAGATTCTTCCTCATCAGGGCATCCCGTATAGCCGTAGAGCCAATCGAAATAGTCGAAGTCGTCGCTCGCACGCCTGGCCAGGAGTGCGTTTCGGAGCGGCACGCCGACACCGTGAATGTGTTTCACGTCTCCGAAGAATCGGGCCGCCTCCTGCACTCGCGACGTCCTGGGTATCCGCGCCTCCTGATAGCCGCGAAACACCTCCGTCACGTCGCCTGCGTGTTCTGCCATCTTGTCTCCGAGACAGTTCGCATCCTCCAGCGCCTGGCAGGCTCCTTGCGCGATGTACTGAAGCATCGGATGGGCAGCGTCCCCGAGCAGGGTGATACGGTTGCGCGTCCAGTTCGAGATGGGCAGCCGATCGTACATGGGCCACCGTCGGCCGCGTCGCAACTTGGCAATCCCGTGACGGACGCGTGGACACGTCTTGGCGAAATGCTCATCGAGTTCCTCGGGGGTTCCCCAATCATCGGAATTCGGCGTGTACTTGTCGCTCCTGAACACCGCCACCTGGTTGAACAGCTCCCCCGGGCGGATGCAGTACTGGACGAAATGCAGATCGGGCCCCACCCAAATTGTCATGCTGTCCAGGTCGGCATCCTTGGGGACTTCGTCCATCGGGACCGTTCCACGGTATGCGACGAACTGCGCGCATATGGGATCCCCGTCGTCGGCGATGGTCCTGCGTACCAGGGAATGAAGTCCGTCGGCTCCTATCAACGCATCGCACTCGTAGGATGAGCCATCCAGGAACTCGGCCCGCACACCGTCGCCGAGGTCCTCAATGCGGATCGCTTCCTTGTTGCTCTCCAGGACAATCCGGGGACTGTTCCTGCACGCGTTCAGCTGGGCGCCCAGAAGATCTCCGCGGTGCATCACCAGGTAGGGATATCCGAAATGATCGAGGAATGTTTGACCCAGATCGACGGTCGTAATCAATGCGCCCGAGAGGGCATCGCCCATGACGAGCCTCTTCGGAAACACGGCGTGATGCTTGATCTCGTCCAGGAGGCCCAAACGATCCAGAACGCGCGTCGCGTTCGGGGCGAGTTGAAGTCCGGCCCCCAACTCGGCGAACGCTTCGGTCCTTTCGATCACGTGCGCGGTATAGCCGGCCCGGGACACGGCGAGCGCCGCGGCCAAACCGCCGATGCCGCCACCGACAATCAAGAGGGGAATTCTATGCGCCAACAGTCGTCCTCCGGGTCGGATCGCGGCCGCTACACCGCCGGCCGTGTCGCGCTGTTCGCGGCCGGCAGCTCAACCGTAAAGCAGGTCCCCTGACCGACGGCGCTGTCGCACGTGATGCGACCGCCGTGACTCTCCACGATCCATTTACAAATCGAGAGGCCAAGACCGGCGCCTCCAGCGGACCGGGAGCGAGCTTTGTTCGCACGGTAGAACCGCTCGAACACGTGCGGGAGATCCGAGGCATCGATTCCGGGCCCGGTGTCACGAACCTCGAGCACCACACTCGCGGGAGTGGCTGAAGTCGTGCACACGACGCGATCTCCGCTCCCACCATACTGAACCGCGTTGCCCACCAGATTCGAGATCAGCTCACGCAGGCGATCCGGATCGCCGTCCACGACGACACCGTGGCCTTCGACGTCCAGGCTCACGCCACGCGCGTCTGCCGCTGCGCGTGACGTCGCGACCGTGTCTTCGACGAGCGCCGAGAGGTCGATGGCTTCCCTCCGCAGGGGGGCTGCATCCGCGTCGGCCCTGGCCAGCGTCAGGAGTCCTTCGACGACCGCGCGCATGCGCTCGGCGGCCTTCATGCCGACTCGAAGCGATTCTTCATATTCCTTGTCCGACCGCGGGCGCGAGAGCGCCCACTCGAGCTCCGCGATCTGAGAGGCAAGGGGCGTGCGAAGCTCGTGAGACGCGTCAGCGGTGAAGCGTGTCTGGCGCTCAAACGCTTCCTGCAGTCGATCGAACGCGCGATTGAGTGCCGTGGCAACCCGTCCCAGTTCGTCGGTGGTGGAGACATCTATCCGCAAGCCAAGATTCGACTCGGACATCGCTTCAGCCGTGGCCGCGATCTGTGCAATCGGTGCCAGCGCACGTCCCAGCAGCAGCCAGCCGCCAAGAAATGCCACGACGAGCGCGGCGCCGCCGCCGAGGGCCAATGCGGTCGCAGCGGACCAGACGTTCTGCTCGGCTCCAGCCAGCGACCGGCCGACGAGCACCATCGTTCCGTCTGATACCCGCACGATGACTTCACGCCGCCCTTCGCGGACACGCGCACCGGTCGTCGTCGGCGATGTCCCGTCCACAAACGGATCGGACCGATCGATCAACGTGCCGTCAGCCGTCCAGATGGCGTAGTACGGCGCGTCAACCGTGTTGCCGAACTCGGCGAGCGAGGCCTCCGCCAGGTTCACTTCGTAGCGACCGGTCTCATCCACCTGCACTGCATTGCCAAGCTGTGTGGCAAGTGGTCGCAGCCGTGCATCGAGGTCTTCGACGCTCGACTGCCAGATCGACCAGACCGCCAGCGCGGCGAAGGTTGACAGCACGACCAGCAGCACCGCGGAGTACCACACGAGCAGACGCGATCGCAGCGAGCTACGCATCGATGATGTAGCCGGCCCCGCGACGTGTCCTGATCACGTCACGTCCGAGCTTCCTTCGCAGACTCGCCACATACACGTCCACCACGTTCGACATGGTCGCGTCCTCGTCGTCATAGATGTGCTCGTAGAGCATCGAGCGAGTGACGAGCTTTCCGCGGTGGAGGGCCAGAAACTCCAGGAGGGCGAACTCCTTGGGTGACAGCTCGATGTCGATGCCGTCACGGGTGACTCGACGCGCGCTGGTCTCGATTGAGATCGGGCCGAGCCGGACGACAGGACTTGGAACGCCGGCGGCGCGCCGGATGAGCGCCCGGATGCGCGCAAGCAGCTCGGCGAAGGTGAACGGCTTGGTGAGATAGTCGTCTGCGCCCGTGTTCAATGCGGAAATCTTGTCCGCAGATCCATCGCGCGCGGTCAAAACGAGTACAGGCACGCGACTGCCCGCGACGCGCAAGCGCTGGAGTACTTCAACGCCGCTCAGCCGCGGAAGCATAAGGTCGAGGACGACGACGTCGTACGCGACTGACTCGGCCTGCCAGAGCGCTTCCTGGCCGTCGGACACCACGTCCACGGCAAAGCCTTCCTCCACGAGCGACTTGCGCAGCGTGGCGGCGAGATCCGGTTCGTCCTCGACGACAAGGAGCCGCACGGCCAGGGATCTTAGTCTCGTCTATTGCCGCGTGACGACTCAGCCAGAGGTTCTACCTGCAGGTTGTCGAACCACACGGTGGCGTCACCGGTCGTCCACACCCCCACGGCGCCGGGCTCGTGCAGCGAGCGATCCCGTGTATCGACCACTGGTACTCCGTCGAGCCACACACGCATCCGATTGCTGTCGTCCTGCACTTTCAGCGTATGCCAGGCCGATGGGTCGAGCTCGAGGTCGTCCTCGTCCTCGAGGCGCGTGCGGTTGCCTGCGAACACGCGGTAGATCCTGACGTTCTGCGCGCGCAGGTCGAGCGCGACGCTGTAGTAGTTGCCAGGATCGCGATACCGCCAGGCAATACCTGCCGCGTGGGCTGTCTCGGGAAAACGGATTCGCGCGGTGAGCGAGACATTGCCCAGCGACGTTCCCGATGCCACCGCCAGATCGATGCCGTTGCGCGTTTGCGCCGTGTGGGAAAGGAAGGTGTCACTGCCTTCGCGCTGGACGATCCATGCTGCAGCCTGTGCAGGCTGTCCGTCAGTGACCATGAATCCCTGAGGTACGCGCCCCGGGGGCATGTCGTCGAACGTCCACGACGCACGCTGCGACGAGAGGGTTCCGGCCGCGATCGTGATGAGCGTTGCCGTCACGAAAACCGCTGCCTTCGGGCGAGCCAACCTACAGACCCCCAATCCAGAACGTCGTCTTCACGGCCAGCACATTATGTCCGGCCGCGCCGAACGAGCCAAAGATGTCTCGCAGCCCGACACGGGTTCGAGTGATCTCCGATTCCTCTCGGTCCTGCTGCCACACGAGATACAGCGTGCTGCCCGGGCGCCATTCCCAGCGGAGCACGAGGTTGCTTCGAAACGACAGCACGTTGAAGTCCCGGTTTCGCAGGGAGAAATTGCTCGTGCCATCGGTGAGCACGAGGCTCGACGCCGACGTGCCGCTCGCAGACGTGGCGAGCGGTTGCCGCAGACGGCTCCCGGGTGCCGCCAGCTGACCGAAGTCGTAGTAGCGTCCGCTGGCTGCGAACGGCTCACCGTAGAACTCGAGGTTGACGTCGGGTTTGAACGCGTAGTTCAGGCGGATTTCGCTCGACAGCGTGGTGCGATCCACAAACGCAAAGACGTAGCGACGGCCGAAGGTGGAGGAGGGACCCTGTTCGACGGTCGTAACGTACTGGCGATCGTTGATCTCGCGCTCGACCGCGGGCGACAGCGTGAGCTGCCATCGCGTCGCAGGGCGGAAGGTGAGGTCCGCGCTCAGTTCCTGTCCCGATCCGCCGTCTTCGTTGCCATCGAGCTCGAGGCGCACGTTTGCCCGGGTTCTGGCCGCGTCGCTGTTGCGTACCATGAAGCTGCTCGACCAGCCTCGAGGCGTGCCCATGGTCGGACCGCCACGGGTCAGGCGATCGTCTTCCGCTGCTGCATCGATACCGAAGCTGATCTCGGTTTCCCAGAAGTTCGGCCACGTGACCTCGGCTTCGCCTTCGACCTGGCTCGCCTGCAGAGCCCCGCCGAAGTTCCAGTCGCGTTCGTGCTCGATACCGACGGCATAGTTTCGAAAGATTCTGCCCGGCTCGGTCTCGCGATACTGAAGCTGGGTTGTTGCGCTGATACGGTCGGCGACATTGAGGCGCCCCAGGTCGTTGATTTCGAATCCCGGCGAGATCACATCAGTGTTGGCCTGCCACAACCAATGGCGGCCTGATGTGCGCTCCGCCGACAGACCGGCCTTGATACCAGTCAGCGACGACCGGTTCGGGTCGAGCGATACGTAGCTGACGTCGGGCCGATGAAAATATCGCGCGCTTGAACGCTGCAGGCGTTCGATGCCTGCCTCCTCGCCGGTCACCCGGCTCATGCCGAGATTCATCCCGACTTCGTATTCGCCGTCCCTGAACCGGAACAGCGATTCTCCACTCGCGGTAAACGCGTTGCGTGCCGAAAATGCTCCAAGTGGATCCCCTGGAGACACATCACGCTTCGCCATTGTCATCATGAATGCCGCTGTCGATCCTGCCGCCCCGAACTCCTGCTGCACGCGTCCGACGCCGTATAGCGTGCGCGGTGCGACGCGCTGCTCACCAAACAGCTTGGTGGTGACGACGAAGGTCCGTGCCACCTCTTCTGTGGTCAACGCACCGAGAAAGCCAACGGACGTCCCCGACGCGAGTCGTCCCGTGAGTTTGGCCGCGCCGAGAATCGTGGTCGTGGCCGGATAGTCCACGAAGTCACCGTCGGCAGTGCCCGAGGGCGGTGCGCCGATGCGACGCGAGTAGAAATACTGCGGACTGTTCCCCCCGCCGCCACCACCCCCACCCTGGTTGTTGTTCTGCTCGGCCGCACCGAGCAAACGGCT
>JABFSA010000059.1 GCA_013140775.1 Acidobacteriota bacterium
GCCCTGCCGTCACCGCGGTACGCCTGGCTCCCGACGAACGCCTGTCGATTGACGGCGTCCTTGACGATGCTCCCTGGCGTCGTGCGGCCGTCATTTCGAGTTTTGTCCAGGCCGATCCCCAGAACGGCGCCCCGGCAACGGAGCGCACCGAGATCCGGATCCTCTTCGACGAGGATCGCCTCTACATCGGCGCTGAATTCTTCGACAGCGACCCATCAGGCCTGCTGGGAAACCAGATGGTTCGTGATGGTGCGCTGACCGCCGACGACCAGTTCGGCTGGGTGCTCGACCCGCTCTACAGCCAGCGAAGCGGTTACTACTTCGAAGTGAATCCGGCCGGGGCCATGGGTGACGCGCAACTGGTCACAGCCGTTGGCAACGTGGGCACCACGCAGAATCGCGCGTGGGACGGCATCTGGATTGCGCGCACACGACGCCACGAGCGCGGATGGACCGCTGAAGTCGAGATCCCGTTTCGCACGCTCAACTTCGATCCGACGCAACAGGCGTGGGGCGCCAACTTCCAGCGGATTGTGCGGCGAAAGAACGAAGAGAGTCTCTGGGCAGGCTGGGGATACAACCAGGGGATTCTCACGCTCGATAGCGCCGGGCGGATTGAAGGCCTGAACAACATCAGCCAGGGCCTCGGTCTCGACGTCAAGCCGTACGTCATCGGCAACTACACGCATCCCTCGAGTGGCCCGGCGGTACTCGACGGCAACACCGGATTCGACGTGGTCTACAGCGTCACGCCGCAGCTGAAGGCCAATCTCACGGTCAACACCGACTTTGCGCAGACAGAGGTGGATGACCGCCAGGTGAACCTGACACGGTTCCCGCTCTTCTTTCCAGAAAAGCGTGACTTCTTCCTCGAGGGCTCTGGCAACTTCGATTTCTCGGACGAGCCGTCCAACGACCTGACGGGCTTCTTCAGCCGGCGCATCGGGATCAACCGGAACGGTCAGCCTCAGAAGATCGACTACGGCGCCAAGGTTGGCGGTCAGATCGGCGACTTCAACGTCGGACTCATTCAGGCGCGCACGGCGACAGAAGGCGCGAGTCCGGGCGAGGACTTCTTCGTGTTCCGTCCCAAGCGGCGGCTCTTCAGCCAGTCGCATGTAGGGCTCATGTACACCCGGCGATCGACACGCGACTCGGTGGTGCCGGATCGCCACTCGGTGGGCATGGACTTTCATCTGGCGACGTCGCGCTTTCGCGGTAACCGGAACCTGATCTTCAGCGGGCACTACATGAAGACACCCAACGGGACCGGCGACAACGACAACACGGCCTGGGGATTCCGGCTGAACTACCCGAACGATCGCTGGCGGTTTCAGCTCAACACGCGGTGGTTCGAAAAGCACTTCGACCCGGCAGTCGGCTTCGCCGAGCGCCTGGATCATCGGAAGTTTTCGGGAGTCGTCCGCTTCGCACCTCGGCCGAGGAACAGCCAGTGGTTGCGACAGGTCGGATTCCAGATCTTCCCTGAGCTGTTCACGGACACTCACGGTCACTGGGTCGAGCGCACCTATCAGGTGCAGCTCTTCGACATGGATTTTCAGTCGGGCGACACGGCCCGCTTCACCCTCAGCCCTTCCTACAGCAAGCTGCAGGAAGACTTTCGCATCGGCCCTGGGCTCGTGCTGCCCGCCGGCGCGGAATTCAACCACACCCGCTACGGCTTCAACATCACGAGCGCGAACCGGCGTCCCATCTCGGGCAACCTGACCGTCAATCGCGGGAGCTTCTATTCAGGTGAACGCCAGGAGTATTCCGCGACGGTCAACGTCAGGCCGCGCACGGGGGTGCTCGCCACGGTGACCGCGTCGTTCAATCATATCGACCTTCCGGAAGGTGAACTGAACACGCGCGTGCTGCGCGGTGTCATCAACACGCAGTTCAGCCCGTTCATGTCGATCTCGAACAACGTCCAGTTCGACTCGGTCAGCCGCCTGCTCGGCTGGCAGCTCAGATACCGCTGGATCGTCGAGCCCGGCAACGATCTGTACTTTGTGTGGTTTCACAACTGGCAGGATCTGGGACCCAGCCTCACCACGCTCAGCAAGAGCGCGGCAATCAAGGCTGTCTACACCCACGGCTTCTGAGACAGGCTCTAGGCTCTAGGCTCTAGTCTCTAGGCAACACTAAAGACCAGAGACCAAAGACTAGAGCCTTCCGCAGTCCTCAGAGCCTCTACTTTGCCTGATCGACCAGCTTCTCCAACTGTCCAACGTTCTCGTTGTTGGTGCAGAAATTTTCTGTCAGGTCTTCGCTGCCGAGCGAATACGTACGCCAGGCTGACGTCCAGGGCTGCGTCAGGACATCCGGATCCTCGACGGTGAACTGCCATTCGAGGTAGTTCAGTGACGGGCGCCGCAGGCGCTCGATCACGCGAACCTTGTCGCTGTGATACCAGCCGTTGCTGTCGATCCAGGTGCGGGGGTCGAGCGACACGGTGTCGATCACCAGCGTGTCACCTTCCCAGTGCGCAACCTGGTCGCCGTTGTAGAGCGGCTCCCGCTCCTCTGCAGGCTTATGAGGCCGTCCGTCCGTGTGCACCACGCGCCAGTCGTTGTCGCTCTCGATCAGATGCACGAACAACCCGGGCTTCATGATGATCTGATGGGGATACGGGTTCTGGTTGAACATGCCCGGCGTCCCGACTGGATCGCACCGCACGTTTGGCCTCGCCAGTTCGATCTCTTCCCTGGTCATGCTCTTGATTTTGGCCGCGACCTCAGGCTTGAACGGGATTGGCTTTTCCTGGAGGGGCTTGTCGGGAACAACGCTCCACGCGTTGGCTTTTCCGGTTGGTCCGGAGAACCAGACCCCCGAGAGATCGACCTTCCCATCCGCCATCCGCGGTGGGGGACCACCAGGCGGCAGTGGCACCGGCACCACATTGCCTCTGGCTTCGACAAACGGCTTCTCTTGGGCCGCCACCGTAACTGACAGCAGCCCAACCGCCACGAACATCACACCGAGACAGGTTCTCACGAGCATCTCCAGATACTGGGGCCGAAGCCGTCGATATCACGCCCCCCAAAGGTGGGCGGCCTGACATCGACGACGAGTTTCAGATTCGACGTCAACGCAGCTAGGGCTTATAGCATCCGCATTTGCGAGGCGTCAACAGCCGACGAACAGCACGAGTGTACCGTCGTTGGGGCGGACTGGCATCAACCGGTCTGCCCTAGCTGCGCCTCTATGCCACGTGATACCTTTTCCGTCGCGCGATCGACATTCAACGAGCTGACAAGGAGTTCTCTGTGAAGATTCGCCTGCTTCTCACCGTCGTCGTCACAGCGGCCCTCTCGAGCTCGGCTGACGCGCACTTCGTCCTCGTCTCGCCAGCGGCGTCGGTCGTGCAGAACCGCCTGGGCGATCCGCAGAAGATAGCGCCGTGCGGTGGCGTCTCCGCCAACCCGACGCGGGGCACACCCGCCAATCCTGGACTGGCGAGCAACGCGGTGACGAAGCTTACCGGCGGGTCATCGGTGCGCCTGCTGGTGCAGGAAACGGTGTTCCATCCCGGCCACTACCGCGTGGCCCTCGCGCGCACGGCTGCTGAGCTGCCGGCTGATCCCATGGTCACGACGCGCGACAGCGAGCGTGGGCCCTGGTCCGTGTCGGCAGCCATCCAGAATCCACCCGTCGCACCAGTGCTCGCTGACGGACTATTCGCTCACACGGAGCGTCCAATGGGTCTGTGGGAAGCAGACGTGACCGTGCCGAACATCGACTGCGCGAACTGCGTGCTGCAGGTGATCCAGTTCATGGCGGAACATGCCAAGAACCTCGACGGCGACTACTCCTATCACCACTGCGCGATCGTCAACATCGTGGCAGACTCCTCCAAACCGCTCGACACCCGCTGGGGGCAGGCGAGCCGCTAACGGCCGTGAGACCACGCCGCGGCCTTATAGTCGCTTTGATTCTGCTGCTGGCCGGCATCCCAGCGGGCGCGCAGACCAATACCGGTGAAATCGCCGGGGTCGTGCGCGACTCCCAGGGTGGGGTCCTCCCAGGCGCCATCGTTCTTGCCGAGCATCTCGCCACGGGAACACGTGTCGAACGCACAAGCGACAATCAAGGGCGCTACTTCCTTCCGTCTCTCCCCATAGGCAGCTATGTCGTCACGACGCAGCTACCCGGATTTCGCAGGGTGTCGAGATCGGGTGTCGTCGTTCTTCTGGGCCAGACGCTCGTGATCGACTTCGCACTCGACGTGGGCGGCCTCGCCGAGGAGATCCGCGTGACCGCCGATCTGCCGCTCCTCCAAACGTCGAATGCGGAGATCAGTGACGTCATCGAAAACGATGTCGTCATGCAGCTTCCGCTCAATGGGCGCAACTTCCTCGCGCTGGCGCAGTTGAGCGATGCGGTCGTGATGCCGCCGGGCGGGACGCGGGGCGAGGCCCTGCAGCAGGCGGGACCGCTGCCGAATGTTGGCGGTCAACGGTCCGGACACAACATCTATCTGCTCGACGGCATGAAGGTCACTGACGAGCTCTTCAACAATCTCGTCATCAACCCGTCGGTCGATTCGATTCAGGAGTTCAAGATCCAGAAGTCGCAGTATCCCGCGGAGTTCGGAGGCAAGGCATCGGCGCTCATCAATGTCGCCACACGCGCGGGTACCAATGCCGTTCATGGCAGCCTCTTCGAGTTCTTTCGTGACGAGATGTTCGACGCGAAGAACTATTTCGACCAACGCGACCAGACGACTCCCCCGCTCCGCCAGGACCAGTTTGGAGGAGTGGTCGGAGGGCCACTCGCACGAGACCGCAGTTTCTTTTTCGTGAGCTACGAGCAGCAACGTGTCAGGAGATCCCTGACGCGAACCTTCTCTGTGCCGCCACAGGCTGTCCGAAACGGCGACTTCTCCAGCATCGGAGACGTGTGCGATCCAGTGAGGATCAATCCAGGCACCGGATTGTGCGCGCCTTTCGACGGCCGGCGCATCCCGGCCACTCGCCTCGATCCCATCGCCGTGGCCTTTCTGCAGCGGCTGCCCCAGCCCACATCGAACGCAGCCATACAGAACCTCACGTCGATCGGCCAGCAGATCAAAGACATCCATCAGGGCAGCGTTCGCCTGGACCACCGATTCGCTTCAGGTGACCACCTGTTTGCGCGCTTCAGCACGTTCGACGCGGATGAGTTTCAACCATTCGGGTCGAGCAGCCTGCAGGAGACGCTGGTCCCCGGCTTCGGACGTTCTGTCACCACCACAACAAGAAACCTCGGCCTCAGCCACACGCACATCATCGGACGTTCGGTCGTGAACGAGCTTCGGTTCGGCTGGATGGGGGTGAAGGGCGGACAGGTGAGCGAAAATCGCGGCGCAGACTTCGCCGAGCGTGCCGGCCTCCAGGGCGTCACGACGAACCCGCTCGACCGCGGCTTTCCGCAGATCTCCACGCGAGGTCTCTACAGCACGTTCGGCGACCCGACGTCGTTCGTCTATCGCAACAACCGGCACATCGAGCTGTACGAGAACGTCGCGTTCGACCGCGGCGCGCACCGAATCAAGGCAGGCGCGTACTACTTCGGCCTCCGACTCCAGCCCGAGCAGCCCGACAACGCCAGAGGCGCATTCACCTACACGGGTCAGTTCAGCGGAAACGCGTTCGCGGATTTCCTGCTTGGCTATCCCACATCGGCGGTCGTGGGCGTCGGTCGTGGTAACGAAGACGGACGCACGCACTGGATCCATGCGTTCGTGCAGGACGACTGGCGCGTGCGCAGCAACCTGACCCTCAACGCCGGCCTGCGCTACGAGTACAACCAGCATCTGCGTGATGCAGACAACCGTCTTTCCTCGGTGGACTACGAAACACCCGGTGCCCGTTTCGTCATCGCGAGCGACGGGAGTGGACGTATCAATCCAGACGCGCAGGGCCTTCTGTCACAAATTCCAATCCCGTACGTGACATCAGAGGAAGCCGGCTGGGACCGCGGCCTGTTGAGTCCAAGCTGGGTGCGCCTCGCCCCCCGAACAGGCTTTGCGTGGTCGCTGCTCGACGATCGAGCCGTGATTCGCGGCGGCTACGGCATCTTCCTGAACCAGTGGGCGTACAGCGTCCAGACGGCCTTCGCGCAGAACCTTCCCTTCTACTTCACGAAGCAGATCGACGTACCCGCCGACCGCCGTGTCCCCGCGTTCCAGACTGCCAATATGCTGGCCAGCGACCCGACGGGCGTGATCTCGCCACGCATCATGGATCACGACTATGCGGTCGAGTACACGCAGACCTGGAGCGGCGGCCTGCAGTACGAGCTGCTGCCCGCGACACTGCTCGAGGTCTCGTATATGGGTTCGTGGACGCTGGGCGCCGACAACGCCACGGTGCGGAACGTCCCTGAGCCAGGACCGGGATCTATTCAGGCTCGCCGGCCGATTCCACAACTCGGCGCCATCCGCTCCATCCGTTTCGACGGACGCTCGATCTATCACGGTGTGACGTTCAAGGCCGAGCGGCGGCTTCGTGGCCAGTACGGTTACAACGTGAGCTACACGCTCTCGACCTCGAAAGACGACGCCTCGAGCCCAGGCGCGACGGATGCCGAAGCCAACGTTCCGCAGAACGTGAGAAACGTGTTCAGCGACACCGGGGAGTGGGCGCTATCGAGCTTCGACCATCGGCACCTGCTCGTCGCGAGCGGCACCTATCAGTTCCCGCTGCTCAGGGGTTCGGGAGCGCTGACCGAGATGCTCCTCGGAGGATGGCGCGTGAATGCCATCCTCTCGGCGCAGTCAGGTGCGCCGTTCACGGTCAACCTCGGCGTCGATCAAGCAAACATCGGGGCAGGGCCCGCGCAGCGCCCGGATCAACTCAGGGATCCGAATCTGCCGGCCGGCAAGCGCAGACCGGAGCGCTGGTTCGACACATCCGCGTTCGCGCTGCAGGCGCCTTTCACCTTTGGCAGCGCGCCACGGAACAGCGTCAGTGGCCCGGGTCTGACCAATGTCGATCTGGTCGTGGCCAAGACATGGGCGCTCAAGGAGTCGCGTCAGATCGAGTTTCGCTGGGAGATCTTCAACGTATTGAACGCGGCGAACTTCGACCTTCCCAACCGCGTCTTCGGTACACCAAACTTCGGCCGCATCTTCAGCGCGAAGGATCCGCGCCAGATGCAGTTCGGCCTCAGAGTCGGCTTCTAGGCTGGCGGCTTGACCATGAGCGTCAGGGGCTGGGGTGTGACGCTCACCAGCGGTCGCGCCGAACCGCCGCAAGCACCTTTGCTGGAAGGACACGCGCATTGCGTCTGCTTTCCGCTGACGCCAACGAATCCAGCGATGCGGCGGAAGATCACGACCATCGCCGAAAGCGCGATCAGCGTCACGAGCGCGTGCTGCAGCGTCTCTCCAGACATCGGCTACGACACTCCTGCCGCTCGAAGGCCCTGGTAAACGACGAAGCCCACGACATAGGCCAACCCCGACATATACCCAAGTTGCAGCGCGGCATATCGGATGCCGCCCGTTTCCTTTCGGGTGACCGTCAGCGTTGGAAGACACTGCATCGCCAGCACGAAAAAGACGAGCGCGGCGGCAGCGGCCGCCTGTGTAAACACCGGGCTGCCGTCGTCCTTGGTCATCCCGCGAATGCGTGACACGACGCCTTCGTCCACCTCAGCATCGGCCTGACCTCCAGCCAGGACCGACATCGTCGAGACGAACACTTCGCGCGCGAGAAAGCTCGTGAGCACGCCGACTGTGAGCTGCCAGTCGAAGCCGAGCGGCTCGAACACCGGCGCAACCGCGTGGCCCATTTGTCCCGCGAAGCTGCCCGACTGCTCGGCTCGTGATTGCAACGCATCAGCTTCCTGGGTGAGGGTCGTTGCAGCGGCTTCATCGAGACCAGGCGCCGCAGCACGAGCACGAAGCTCCTGCACCTGGGGCGTCTCCGCAACCTTTGGATAAGCGCTCAGCCACCACATGACGATGCAGATGGCGACGATGACCGTGCCGGCAGTCGTGAGAAACGAGAGGCCCTGGTCCTTGGCTGCCATGAACGCGTTGCGCAGCGACGGCACTTTATACGAGGGCAACTCGAGAATCATGGGCCGCGCGTGGCCTTTGAGAATCGTGCGGCCGAAGATCCAGGCAGTGAAGAGCGCTGCTCCAGCTCCCAGCAGGTAGCAGCCGGCAAAGGCCAGGCCCGCGGCAGCCGGACGATCGGCGAAGAGCAGCGTCGTGAGCAGTACGTACACTGGCAGGCGGGCCGAGCAGCTCATGAACGGCGCCACAAGAATCGTCGCGAGCCGATCGCGCCGATCAGGGATGAGCCTGGCGCTCATGATGCCTGGCAGTGCGCAGGCGTGGGATGTCAGGAGCGGCACAAAGGCGTGCCCCGGAAGCCCGAACCGCGACAGCAGCCGGTCGAGCACGAACGCGGCACGAGCCAGATACCCGGTGTCTTCGAGCAAGGTAATCAGGAAGAACAACAGACAGATCTGCGGCAGGAAGACAATCGTGCCCGCGACGCCACCGACGATGCCCTGGCTCAGGAGATCACGCACCGCGCCTTCGGGCAGCCACGTTTCCGTCAACTGCCCGAGGTGTGCGAAGGTGGCCTCGATCAGGTCCATCGGCACGGTGGCCAGCGCGAAGAGCACCCAGAAGAGGCCCGTCATGACCCCGAGGAACACCAGCAGTCCAAGCACGGGATGCGTGAGCACGTGATCGAGGCGCTCTGTCAGCCTGTCAACGCCGTCAACGCCACGATCTCCTGACGTCACGTCCGACGCCACGCCCTCGGCCCATGCCATGGCCACTTCCGGAGTGGCGTTCGCTGGAGGGAGTTGCGCCGGCGTGCGCGTCGGCGTCAGCAGTGCCAGCCGAAGCGCGTCGAGCCCGATCCCCTTCCGCGCCGCCATGGGAACAACGGCCACACCGAGGCGACGAGACAACTCGACCACATCGATGGTGAGGCCGCGCTGCTCCGCCAGATCGATCATGTTGAGCGCAACGACCGCGCGCTGCTCCACAGCCACGACCTGCGATGCGAACACCAGGTTGCGGGCGAGATTGCACGCATCCACGACGACCACGACCGCATCGTCCGGTTGTCCGCTGGCGCCTCCGAGCGCAGCCCTGGCGATCTCGCCTTCGGGTGTGTCGAGGTGCAGGTCATACGCACCGGGCAGGTCGAGAACGTCGATGGGTTCTGCAAGCTCGGGCCACTGGCTGCGTCCCGTCCGTACCGCGGTCGTCGTCCCTGGGAAATTCGATGTCTTTGCGCGTGCGCCGCAGAGAATATTGAAGAGGGTTGTCTTGCCCGTGTTGGGGTTACCGGCGAGCACGACACGGCCGGGGACCCGGGGGCCGCGGGCCTCAGCGGGCAAGAGGAGTTCTTCGTCGTTCGCGAGGACTGCCGCGGGTTGCGCTACCACGACTCTCCCCCGGAGACCGTCACCTGCACTGACTGCGCGACGTGTTTCGAGAGACCAATACGCGTTGAACGCACCTGCACGATGCAGGGATCACCGATCCGGCAGACACGTAGCCGCGCACCGCTGGTGAGCCCGAGCGACTGGAGCACGGCACGCGACTCCTGATCGGAGATCTCCCGGAGGATGGCCATGGCACCAGGGGCAAGCTCAGCGAGCGGAACCGTGCGCGGCCCGCGACGTTCCCGACGGTCTGTCATGTGAACGTTGGGATGGTACTACAAAATGAGATCAAGTCTCAGAATGATTCCCTCGGTCGCCAAGGGTCTCCGGCGCGTGGGTCTCCCACCACTCACGGGCCTGCTCGTCCGTCCAGGGCCGGTCGAGTTTCACTCTGGCGAGCCGCTCGTCCAGCGCCAGGGCGGAGGACGGCCTCGAGTCCGGGTTCTTCTCGAGACATGCCATGAGCAGGTCGTCCAGCTCGGGCGGAATTGACAGCTCTGACATCTGAGACGGCGGAACCGGGCGTGTCTGGGCGTGGTGAATCAGCATCTGGGCCGTGGTGCTGGCCGAGAACAGCAACCGGCCGGTGAGGACAAAACAGGCACAGCAGGCGAGGGAGTAGAGATCGGCGCGACCGTCGAGCCGGCTTTCCCCCATCACGACCTCTGGCGACATGAACGCAGGCGTGCCCTGCATCAGGTTCTGCGCCGAGAGTATCGTCGCGTCGGTTTGACGTTCGTCACGCACGATCCCGAAGTCCACGACCTTCAGGTAGTCGTACTCGTGTCCAAGACAGGTGACGAAGAGGTTTGCGGGCTTGATGTCGCGATGCACGAGCCCGTGCGCGTGAGCCTCGGCGAGCGAACGGCACGCCTGACGCAGCAACGGGACCACGCGCTCGGCAGGCTGGGGCCCGAAGCGTGTGACCATCCTGTGCAGGTCGAACCCGTTGAGCAACTCCATCACGTAGTAGAAACTGCCGGTGTCGTTGACGCCGAAGTCGTACAGCTGGACGGTGTGGGGCGACCTGAGACCCGATGTGACCTGCGCTTCGCGTTGAAAACGGCGAACGAGTTGATCGTGCTGCACGTCCTGCTGCACGTCGGGCCTGATCAGCTTGACGGCCGCGGGCCGCTTCAGCAGTCGATGCCTGGCCAGCCAGACCTCTCCCATGCCGCCCGAACCGATCTGCGAGACCAGACGGTAGCTTCCAACAGCCAGGCCTTCGTCGAGCAGATCCTCGTCGATCTCGAGCACGCTGCTGCGCGTGGTCATGATCGCGCGCTCGAGGACGGTGCGAAGCTCGCGGATGTTGCCTGGCCAGACATAGGCGTCGAGCCGGCTCATCGACTCCGGCGACAGGCCCGTCACGATCTTGCCAAGCTGCCGGGCCAGACGATGGACGAAGTGTCCGACAATCGCGGGAATGTCCTCGCGCCGATCGATCAGCGCGGGCACAACAATCCGGTGGCGCGACAACGTTCGCATGAGCGCATCGAGCCGGCTGTTCACGCCTGGACGTCCCACGCTCTGCGTCGTGGAAGCAATCACGCGGACGTCCGCTGCCAGGCGATCCCCTCTCAGGATCGCGTCGAGCCACGGATAGCACTCAGCCGGCAATTCGTGCACGGCGTCCAGAAACAACGTTCCTCCGGACGCCAGCTCGAGCTTGCTGCTCAGGAAACGAGCTTCGATCGACCCTGCGGCAGCCAGGCCGGCCGTCGAGAAATCCTCCATGGCAAGCCGCGAGGCCGTGTGGGTCTCCGGACAGTTCACAAAGATGAAGGCGCCGGTGCGGCCTGATCCGGCATGGAGCGCATGTGCCACGGCTTCTTTTCCGGCACCCTGCGGTCCCACAAGCAGGAGCGGCTCCGCCCGAGGCGCTTCACGCTCAATGGCCTCACGAAGCAGACGGACAGGACCGCTGTCACCAATCAGCGGACCCTCAACGCGGCTTCGTGCGTCGCTGAGCAGATCCTCAGCGACACGCAACTCCCGTTCGAGCTCCGCCGTGCGCTGCGCGACGCGAACTTCGAGCGACGCGTTCGCCGCCTGAAGCGCCTCGGCGGCTTGCGCCCGCTCCTCGAAGAGCCGGGCATTATGAATCGCGATGGCGATTTGATTGGCGACGATCGAGACGAGATCCCGCTCGTACGGGCTGAACGTCTGCCTGACTGGGCTCTCGATCGAAAACACGCCGATCAGTTCGTCTCGTACGAGCAGCGGAATCGCGAAATGACTCTCGGCATTCGCGAGCCCGGGTACCGGGACGGCGTCGCTCAGTTCTTCACCGCGTCCTGATTCCACCATCCGGCGCCGCTGGGCAGCCGCATACGCACGTTGGTGTCCGAGGTTTGCGAGGTAGAGCGCCTTCCGCTTCTGAGCGACGAGTCCGATGACACCATCGCCAACCTTGACGCGACCGCCCATGGCCTGGTTTTCGTACCCGCGGCTGGCGACCACCTGCAGGCTCTCTCCCCCCGGCTCGAGCAACAGGATGATCGAATGATGAAATTCGAACAGCTCGCCCATGGTACGCAGGGCGGACGCGTAGATCTCGTTCAGGTCGAGCGACGTCCTGAGTTCCTCGGACGCGCGCTGCAGCACCCGGAGCTCACGGGTGCGGCGCGCCAGCTTGTCCTGGAGCGAATCGGAAGCTGTGCCCGAGTGCTCCGGCGCGTCAGGCATTGGGCCGGTAGGACTGCTTCTCCACCGAAAGGACTTTGTAGATATCCGCGGCGCGAAGTTTGAAGATGCCAGACATGCCCGTGCTCGACGCGATCGCTTCAATCACCATGTCCATCGCGTCGAACACCGGCCCCGTCGTCTCCGAATGGTCGAACTCGAGCTCGAGCGTCCACAGCGAGAGCCCCGGCATGTCGTTCACAGTGACGTGAGCGCGAGGATTCTCCCGGACATTGCGGATCGTCTTGTTGAAGAACTGGAACGACAACGCCACATGCGTGTCGTCCACGTAGTAGACCTGAGAGATGACGGTGGTGTTCGGGATTCCATCGGCCGAGCACGTGACCATCAGCGCCGGAATACCGTTGTCGAGGACTGGCCTGATTGCCGCAGGAAGACGCACGTCCATCACGCCTCCGCCACGGACACGCGAGCGCCGGCGCCAGGGCCCGGCGTCTGCTCGTAAATTTCCCGTACTTCCATGTCCACGGCGATCGCTGGTCTCTGGATAAAAGACCGCAGCGCACCTTCGGCCAACTCCCCTGCATAGGGCAGGACGGCCTGAATGAAACGCTCGCGGATACCCTGGACGAGTTCGACGTCGCTTTGATCGGCCGGGCGATGACTCACGTAGTGCCCCTTGAACTGGTAGGTTTCATTCTCGGGATACTTCTCCACGGTCACCGCGAACTGGCCATTGTCTTCGAGCGACTCAATCAAATGCGCCTGTGCCCCTTCCGGGAGAATCACAGTCAGCGTTCGGTAATCGGGCGCGAGAATCCAGCCGCAGACACTATGTCCGTGCGGCACGAGCCTGGCATCGCGCGTGCCCGCGTGCGCGACGTTGGCGTACTCCAGGAACCGGACGATCTTGGCGGGAATCATGAAGGAATTAGGGTACCACCACCTCCACGCATTCGAGTCGTGCCCGGATGGGCGCAGGAGGTTGTGCGACTGGGATCGAGCCCGGCGCCCTAGTGCGGTATCAGCCGGTCACTTCGGTCACGCTGACGTTGACGTCCATATCGAGGAACGCCCCGGGAGGACCTGCATACGTCCCCCACAACGGCAGCACATACTCGGGGGCCCAGGCCACGGCGACACGAATCAGATTTCGATTGCCGATGATGCTGTTGGTGGGGTCGAAATCGATCCAGCCGGCGCCAGGGAGGTACGCCTGCATCCACGCATGTGTGGCGCCCCCACCCGTGAGACCCGAGCGCTCCGGCGTGTACACATACCCGCTCACGAATCGCGACGCCACACCGAGCGACCGTGCGGCCTCCATCATCAACACGGCGAGATCACGGCAACTGCCGCGCTTGCTGCGCAAGGTTTCATCCGGCGTCTGCACACCCTTCTCGGGGCGACGCACGTAGGTGAACTGGTTACGAATGCCCCGCGTCATCGCCCGGAGCATCGCCATCGTCCCGGTGGAATCCGATGGTTCGAGAAACTGCAGCGCCCACGCCGCCACGCCTTCCGCCGGATAGTGCTGAGCCAGTGCCCGCGCGAGATTCGGAAAATCCTCATCCGAATAGGAAAAAGGGTACGTGCGAGCGTGCTCCTCGAGCGGGTATTCGAGCACTGTCGTTTCGAAATGCTCCAGCGCCACCGTGCTCTCGAACCGCAGTTCCGATGTGCTTCCATCAAATGTGGCGACGACGACGGAGTTGTCGAACGAATCATGCAGCCAGCGCAGATGCGTGGGTTGCGGCGTGATCACCAGACGGGTCTGAATGAGACGCAGGTCGTGGCTCGCCCTCGGATGGAACATCAGGCGGTGCTCGCCGAGCTGCACGGGCTCACGATAGCGATAGACGGTCGAGTGACTCACTGTAAGGAACGACATCAGTGGTGCATTCCTGCCTCCGCGTTCGCGTGAACCTCGTCGGTCCACACGGTAAATCGCTCCAGGATATTTGGACCAAACGTCGTCGTGATCGCCACGTCGGACGCATCTCGTCCACGGGCCATCAAAATGCGGCCGATCCGCGGCACGTTGTTTCGCGGATCGAACAACTGCCAGCGTCCGCCGATCCAGACTTCCATCCACGCGGCGAAATCGCCGACGGCATATGGGGGTGGTGTACCCGCATCGCTCAAATACCCGGTGCAGTACCTGGCCGGAATGTTCATGCAGCGGCAGAACGCGATCGCCAGGTGCGCATAGTCACGACACACTCCCGAGCGCTCGTTGTACGCTCCGAGCGCCGTTCGATTGGGACGCGCGTTCTGGTAGTCGAAGAGGATGTGATTGTGTACCCAATCGCAGATCGCTTGCACGCGCGGGTACCCCGGAACAGTCCCGCCGAAGAGCTGCCAGGCCGTGTCCGACAGCAGGTCTGTCTCGCAGTATCGGCTGCCCAGCAGGAATACGAGCGAATCTTCCGGCAGGTCCTGCACGTCGTCCTGGCGCGCGTCGTAGACGTACGTGTCCGGCTGCCCGCTGTCATTGACCACGCTGTCGGTCGTGAGGCGGAAGCGCCCTGCGGGAGCGAGGACGCGATGACACAGGTTGCCGAACGCATCGCGGTACGCCGTGATCGGTAAAGGCGGATCAGACGTTGGAAGATCGGGCACAACGATGTCCGCTGCGCGCGATTCGTGGATATTCACGACCAGGATGATTGGTGTGGGCTGCGGAAAGGTGTAGATGAGCTCGTAACCGACTCTGAATTGCATGACGACAACCTGGCTTTCAAAGGGTGGAGTGTATTGTCGTCCGAAAAGTGCATGATTCATGCCTGTTGGCACGAACATCAATCACGAACGCGGCGAGATGTGGCGAGGGCGGTGTGACGATCTTCGACGGGCGCTATGGCGCAGGCGCAATCGGCGAACCGGCGAACATTTTTTGCCCTGTGGCGGTCAGGACGACGGCCTGTGCATTCGCGTGTTTGCTCCCGTCACGGGCCTGACGCGCCTCCACCGAGACGACGTCACCGACCTTCATCGAGTCACGCTTCCAGCCCGAGCGCATCAAACCGTTGGGACTGCCCATTTCGAAGCCCCAGTTGGCCACGCTGCCGTCGGGCTGCTTCACATCCATGAAGAACCAGATGTGCGGATTCGTCCACTCCACCTTCGTGACGATCCCCGTCATTGTGAGCGGCTTGTTCTCGTCGAACTCGGCTGCGAATGAGTGGTGCGCGAGCACCCGGGCAGACAGCGCGACGACCGCCGTACAGATCAGAATCGCGAGTCGTACTCTCATCAGCCTCTCCGCGGTTGGTGAAACAGATCAGCGGGCCTCATTATAGGCCGCTCGGGCGGCCCCGGACACCCCGTTCAGACGCGCAAAGGTCGGGTGTCTGGCCTGCATCTCTTTCTCGACGGCCGCCGCGGATTCGTCGATGGAACGGCCCTCGGTCTTGAGCGTCCTGACGCGTGCCTGGATGTGAAGCATGAACGCACGGTTCATCCCGATGAGTGCCCCATCTCCAACCTTGCCGTGCGCAGGCACGATCACCCTGGGCTGCATCTTCTCGAGCATGTCAAACGCCGCTAGCCATCCGCTCATGCTGGAACCCTGGTTTGCGGCCACGAACGACTCGTTCATCACAACGTCGCCGGCGAAAAGCACGTTGTCGCCTTCCACGAAGAAGATCGTGTCACCACGCGTGTGCGTCGGGCCCACGACGATCATACGCACGCGTACGTCTCCCAGATCGAGGGTGTGCTCACTGTCGAACGTGATATCCGCGCGTCGGGGCGTGGATCCCTCGACCAGGTCCTTGTGGATCGCCGTGCGGCTGGCAAAACCTTTGGCATGAGCCTCCCATCCCTGCACGAAATCCGCGTCCTGGGTTTTCGAGTTGACGTAGCGGGCGCTTGGAAACGCGCCAAGTCCGAGCGTGTGCTCGGTGTGATAGTGGGTGGTCGCCAGAAACATCTCGCTGTTCTTCGACACCTTCTGTGTTTCCCGAAGAACGGTTTCACCGTTACGGGTGCCCAGACCTGGATCGATGACCAGCGTTGCCCTCGAGCCAACCACGATCCCGACGTTCGGCACCTGGCCGACCTCGAAGTCAGGAATCACATAGGTGTGCGGCGCAACCTTCACGGTTGCGTTCTCCCTGACAAGAGGCGGCGCCGCGGCCACCGCGTTGCCCACTCCCGCGCCACCACCCTGCGCGGCCGAGAGTGTGACGAGAGCGGTGGGCAGCAGCAGAAAACAGAACGTTCGCGCCAACTTTATTCCGCCGCGCACTGAGTGGGAGCCCACTTCGAGCCGTCAGTTTCTTTTCGGAAGTCAGTACTGGTGACGAACTCCTGCGTGAGATACCTCGGGTCGTTCACGACAGTCGTAATGGTGATCCACGTCGTGTTGCGTGGACCGGGGTGCAGGTCGAAGTACTCCGTGAGCGTGGTGTTCTCGCTGTAAGGAACGCCGTTGCGCCGCAAATATCCTGGTCGTAGCTGTGTCGTCAGAACCCTGAGGGTTCCCCAGCGGGATGCGCCGGCGCCCTGGACACTGTCCCATGCCGCGGCGGACTGTCCCTGCCACGTCCGCTCAGGTGGCCCGCCCGCCGGAGCGGCCGCCGCGCCCCGTCCCTGTGGATTCGCGAAGCGCAGCAAGCGTGTCTGTGTGCCCGCGTCCGTGTCGATCTTCAGCGTGTAGTCGTCCTGCCAGGTGATGTGCAGTCGCCCGGGCAACCGCATCAGGCCCGGCGCGCCATATGCGCGGCACGCTTCACCGGCTGCTGCGTCACGAGAGGGGTTCCACTCCCCCGCCACACGGCGTCCGTCGGCATTGACGGGCACACCACCCGTGTCGCCCTTCTCGGCAGCTGTCATCCGATAGCGCCAGTCTTCAATCACGATCGACACCCAGTAGCCGGTCAGGTCAACCGGCGCCGACTGACGAGGCGTCGGCGCGTCGCCGGCTCCTGCGCCACGCCCCCGCTGGGCGTGCACGGTCACCGCGGTCATTGCCGCTACTGCCAGGACACAGACAGATCCCGAAACCCACTGCACGTACCGGCCGCACATGCGTCCCCTCACCGAGCCTGCAACCCGCGGAACACGGCCTCGACAAAGGCATCGCTCGCGCCAAACACGGGATCGTATTCAAAGGTGGGTCTTGCGGCCTTGACCTGCTGCAAGGTCATCTTCTTCTCGACCATCGCCTTGACGCGATCTCGAACGATGGTGAGCATGTCGCGATACTCCATGACCTCACTCTCATCGCACGCGCGTCCGTGCCCCGGAATCACCATCGTACCGCCCTCTTCCTTCTCGCCGGGCACGGTGAGGTCGAGCAGCCAGTTGACGGCGTCAATCTGCCCCTGAATGCTGCCACCCCTCGCCATGTCGATCATCGGGTACCGGGTCAGATCGATGATGTCACCCGTGACGACGACGTCGGACTTCCTGAAATACACCATCACGTCGCCATCCGTATGCGCCGCGGGCATGTGGAACATCTGCACCGCCTGCCCGTTGAAAGCGAAGTCCTGCTGCGGCGTGGGAAAGGCGAGCGTGGGCCACGAGGCGACTGGCGCGGGCGATTCCGTTCCGGCTGGAGCACTCAAGCGTGTGAGGACGGCTTCGTGCGACACCACGACAGCGCCCTCCTCACGGTTTTCGCGCGTCCGGATCGCTTCGCCAGCCTGCTTGACGGCGGGGTTTCCGCCCACGTGGTCGGGATCGCCGTTCGTGCTCGCGAGGAAGCGCACGGGCCGATCCGAGATGCGTCGAATCGCCGCAACCACCTGATCACCCATCGCCGAGGTTCCGGCATCGACGACGAAGAGTCCGTTGGGGCCGACGTTCACGGCAATGTTTCCACCGGCGCCGGCAATCATGTAGACGTCCGGGGTGATCTGAACGATCTCCAGTTCACCTTGTGCCGGGACCGGACCGGCAGGTCGAGGCGCCTGGCGGGCGCCCTGCGCATGCGCCAGACCAGTCGTCGAAGCGACGACACACGCCGCAATGGCCGTGCGTAGGAGAACCGAACGGATCATGGCGCGGGCGTCTCTGTGGGTGGTGGCAGAGCCTTGATGAGCTGCCGCAGTTTGGTCTGGTACTCCGGATAGGTCGCCTCCGCACCGGCGCGCAGTGATTCGAAGGGCAGACGATATCGTTCGGCGAATTCGTTCAGGTAGGGGTTCGTACCCGGAAGGTAGTGCGGCACGTACCCTCGAGGACGCCCGGACACTTCCTCAATGGCGAGGCACACCGTCCAAGCCTGATAGGTCTCGGGAGTCACGTTCGTCACCAAGGCGAAGTTCTGGCTCTGGACGAGCGGCTCGGTGAGGTACACCGGGTCATCGGTCATCGTGATGTGCGTCAGATAGTTGTTGCCGTGACGGATGAAATACTCCGTGAGAACTGCCTGATCGCTTTGCGGCACTCCGTTGCGGCGATGGAAGAACTGCTTGAGATGTGTGGTCGTGACCACGAGCATGCTGCCTTGCCACGTGCCGGTGGAGAAGCCCTGCCACGTGTGCGGCGCATGCTTCCCAGGGCGGGCACGCCCATCCATCCAGATGGTCCGTGTCTGCGAGAACGTCCCGATGAAGGTCTTGATGGCAACAAGGGCCTGCGTAGTCGGGTCCTTCTCTTCCCAGATGCGAATCTGCGCCGGTCCTCGAAACGCCCAGGCCGCGCCATTGGGCACGCACTGACGTTCGATGAGCGTGAGCCGTGACTCCGTCCAGGTGTCCGCATGCGCAAACGCCTGGGGTGTGGCGGGAAGGCCGGCGAAATCGCCAATGCGAGGATCATTCCGGCCGGCGTCCTCATGCTGCCGGCTGGCCCAGTCGCCAATGAGGCTCACCTGGGCCTGGGCCGGCATCGCCCACACCAGAAAGACGAGCGCGAGAAAAGGACGGACCATTAGAAGTCGAACTGTCCGCTGATCTTCAGCAGGCGCGCCTGCATGATCGACTGCGGGTTGAGCCAGGGCGTCGCACCGCCGAAGACGTTGTTCACCGACAGTACTGAGCTCGAGTTCAGTGCGTTGAAGATATCGAGCCGGACAGACGTGCGATAGCCACCCACCCTGACCGTCTTGCCAATCCGCAGGTCGAGCTGGGTGTAACGGTCGCCGTTGATCGAGGTCGGCGCGATGAGATTGACCGTCGCGTTGGCCGCGCCACCAGAGAGCGGGCGCCCAAGTGAAGGCGTCACGATGGCGTTCGACGCGGCATAGGTCGCGCTGAGCGCCGGACCCGGCAGGTTCTGCAACGTCCCGCTGAGCTGCACGTCAACACGCGGCACCGTGTATGAGGTCACGAACTTCACCTGCGTCAGCCACGGGGTTGACGTGTCGCAGAACGGGTTGAGCATCGCCGTCTCCGGCAGCTTCTCGCGGATCTCGCAGGCCTCGGTGCTCGTGCGGCCCGTGCTGCTGCCACCCTGGAGCAGGAAGCCGCCACGCATCCTCGCGCTGAGGTTGATGTCCACACCCGACCACGTCTCGCTCTGGTCGCCGTAGTCGGACGCCCTGGTGACGTAGTTATCAACCTGTCCCACCTTGTTCTGGTTGAGATCGTAGAACCCGGAGATCGTGTCGCCGGCGCCCGGCAAACGCGTGTCGGTGTTCGGCACCGGGACGCTGAACGCGGTGACATCCGAGGGCGCAACCGAGCGGTTGTCGATCACGAAGAAGTTGCCGTACCAGCGACGGAAATAGCTGACGTCCAGCGAGACTCGAGGCAGCAGCTCACGCTGCACGCCCGCCGAAAACTCCCAGTTGTAGCCGCGCACGCCCCAGCCCTCGAGAATGTCAGGGTTGTAGACGTTGCCCCCCTGCGCCCCGCCGAAGTTCTGGTTCGCCATCGCCCCGCATTCGCCATTCGCCGCCGGGCTCGCGAGATCGCAATCCGGGACGTAGTTGCCATTGCGGGTATCGCCCGCGGGGAACGTGGTGCGATCGTTCCAGGAGCGAGTGGTCGTATTGCCCACACGATTGATGGGCATGAGGACCGATCCGAAGATCGCGTCTCCCGAGCTGAGGCCCTGCACGTATTTGTTGAGGCTGACCTTGAGCGCCGTCCGGCCGTCGCCCGTCATGTCGTAGACCGCCCCGAGCTTGGGCGTGAGGTCCTTGAAGTTCACGCCATCGGTCGCCGGGAACACGATGTTGCGCCTCGGCAGCAACAGCGTCGGGCCCGCCACCGACTCCGGTGACGAGTTGGAGAAGTGATCGAAGCGGAGTCCCCCGCTCAACGTCATCCGGCCTGTCGTCCACTTGTCCTGCACGTAGATGCCCGAATCGGAGTTCGTCCGGTAGGTCGTCTGCAACGGGTAACCGTAGAGCGTGATCAGATTCGGCACGCCCTGATTGAAGCGGTACGCATACGGAATCGCACCCGGCAACTGATTGCCCAGGTTGTGGATCTCGTTGCCGTTTCCGAATGTGAATCCCGCCTTGATGACGTGCCCGCCGGTGACATACGAGAGCGCCGAGCGGACGAACATCGTGGCGAACCACGAGTCGCGCAGCGTCGGATTGCCGGCTCCGACGTTCACGGTCCGGTAAACGAGATTGCCAAGCCCCTGGTCCGTGACCGAGATCATCGCCGGATTGTCGAATCCATCCGGCACGGCGCGAATCTGATCCTGATGTCGATTGATGAACGCACCGTCGATCAGCAGGTTGTTGGTCAGCGGCGCTGTCCAGTCGCCCATGAGATTGCGCTGCTTGTTGGTCTTGCGCACGAGCGCGGCTTCAGGTGATGTCGTCGCGTTGATCCCATCCGTGCAGGCGCAGTAGCCCGATTCCTGATCGCTGAACCCGAACTTCAGCTTCGGCAGAATCTGCCAGGTCACACGCAAGTGCAGATCAGACCCTTCAACCGCGTTGAACGGCCGGCTCGATCTGTCGGCCACGTAGGTCCACGCGTTCGGGTCATTCGCGTTCAGGTTGCTGAACATGCCCGCCGGATACGACTCGGAGTTCTGTTTCTTATACGCCGCATGAAACCAGAGGCGGTCCCGCAGAATCGGTCCGCCGATGCCCGGGTTGTAGTCGTAGCTCGTCTTCAGGGCATTTGGCGTTCCCAGGTTTGCCGCCTTGAGCTCCTCGGTGAAGTTCTCGCCCTGCATGCTGCCGTTGCCGAAGCCCCACACGAAGGTTCCCGACAGCGTGTTGCCGCCATCCTTTGGAATGTAGTTGACGCGCACGCCACCTGTCGGAAGTTCCGCCGATACGGCACCCGTATCGATCGTCATCTCCTGATAGGCGCTGAGGTTCGTCGCAACAATCAACGTGTTGGCGCCGTTGGCTGTGATGCCGAGGGACACACCGTTCTGGGTCAGGCGCTGATCCGTGCCGCGGCTTCCGTGCACGACGAGTTGCGACGAGACCTGATCCTGCGTGCCACCGACGTCCTGACTGATGGCGCCAGCGATCGAGACACCCGGAATCAACGTCGCGAGGTTCTTGTCGCTGCGACCGGTGGGAATCGCGTCGATGATTTCATGGCTCAGCACGCGCTGCTGCGTGGCGTTCTGAATATCCACGATCGGCGACTCGCCGGTGACGGTGACCGTCTCGGCGATTTCCCCCACACGCATGTCGGCGTTGATCGTCGCGGAGAACGACCCCTGCAGCTCGATGGCATCGCGCTTGACCGTTGAGAAGCCAGGGAGCGTGAACGTCACCTCGTACATCCCGGGCCGCAGATTCTCAATGCGGTATTGGCCCGTGTCGTTCGTGACCGTCGATCGCACTTTTTCGATGAGGGCGGGGCTTGCGGCTTCGACGTTGACACCCGGCAGCACCGCGCCCGATGTGTCACGCACGACTCCGGTGATGGATGCCTGCGCGAATGCGAGCGCCGGCACCACAATAGCCATCAGCGCGACAGCGACGATCCGTCCGACAGTTCGCTCACGCATAACGGTCTCCCTCATGAAGAGTTTCCCTTCAGGGCCAGCCCACAAGCCTAATTTGTTACGTGTCGGCCGAACAACCGTGTTAATAACTATGCCTGCTGCAAGTGCCACGGCCAGACGGGATCGCGCCGCGCAATGCGGCCACGATTTCAGCACGTCGAGCGAATTTACACAAGAAATCAGTCGGCGCCACACGAGGGATCTGAATGGCCTCTCCATTTCTCAATTTCATTGCTGGCGAGTGGGTTCCGTGCCGCTCGCAGGCCACGTTTGCCAACGTCAATCCGGCCAATGTGGACGATGTCGTCGGACACTTCCAGTCGTCATCGGCCGAGGACGTCAACGACGCCTTCGACGCGGCGGCCGCGGCGCAGCCAGCCTGGGCCGCACTGCCAGCACCAAAGCGCGGGGAGTATCTCTTCAAGGCCGCTGAAATTCTTTCAGCCGTCATTCCTCGCCTCGGCGAGGAGATGACACGAGAAGAAGGGAAAACGCTCCCCGAGGCGATCGGCGAGACAAACCGCACGATCAACATCCTTCGATACTTTGGCGCCGAGGGCGCGCGGCAGTTCAATCACCAGATTCCGTCCGAGCGTGAGAACGTGTTCTGCTACACCACGCGCAAACCGCTGGGCGTCGTCGGCCTCATCACGCCTTGGAATTTTCCCAGCGCGATTCCCACGTGGAAGACCGCACCGGCGCTGGTCGCCGGCAACACGGTGGTGTTGAAGCCTGCATCCCTCTCGCCTCTGAGCGCGTTGCGGATCGTCGAAGCGCTGCATCAGGCCGGCATTCCCAAAGGTGTGCTCAACTTCGTCACGGGCGGCGGAGGCGCCGTCGGGAACGCGATGCTCGCACACCCGGCGCTCCGGGCGTTGTCCTTCACGGGCTCGACGGATGTCGGAAGCCAGGTCTACGAAAAGGCCACGAAACGGCGATTGCGCGTCCAGCTCGAAATGGGCGGCAAGAACCCGACGATTGTTCTGGCGGACGCCGACCTCGACAACGCGGCAGCGATCCTCGTGAACGGCGCGTTTTTCTCCACCGGACAGAAGTGCACCGCGTGCAGCCGCGCCATCATCGAACGCCCGATCTATAACGCGCTCGTAGACAAGCTCCTTGCCAAGACCCGCGCGTTGAAAGTCGGCAACGGTCTCGAAGCGGGCATCGACATCGGACCGGCCGTGGACGAGGCACAGCTGAAGACCAACCTCTCGTACATAGAGGTGGCGAAAAACGAAGGGGCCTCGCTGCTCTGTGGCGGCAACAGGCTGACCGGCGGAGCCTATGACAAGGGCTACTTCATCGAACCGACGGTGTTCGGCGGCGTCACGCCGGAGATGCGAATCGCACAGGAAGAAGTGTTCGGCCCGGTCCTCGCGCTCATGGTCGCCGAGGACTTCGACGACGCGATCAGGATCGCGAACGGGGTGAAATTCGGGCTGTCCGCCTCGATCGTCTCGAACAACCTGTCGCGCGTGCACCAGTTTGTCCAGCGCATCGAGGCCGGGCTCATTACCGTGAACCTCCCCACCGCAGGCGTGGAGTACCAGCTGCCGTTTGGCGGCACGAAGGAATCGAGTTTCGGAATGCGCGAGCAGGGACAGCTGGCGCTCGATTTCTATACAGAGAGCCGGACGGTCTACCTGAAGCACACCGTCTAGCTGGCAGGAGAACCTTAGATGTCAGACATCGCAACCCGCCCGGGTGGGCGGATTCTCGTTGACGCGCTGCGCCTCCACGGCGCGGACCGCCTCTTCTGCGTCCCTGGCGAGAGTTACCTCGACGTCCTCGACGCGCTGTACGACACGCCGCAGATCGCGGTCATCGTCGCCAAGCACGAGGGTGCGGCCGCCAACATGGCCGAGGCGGATGGCAAGCTGACCGGACGGCCAGGCATCTGCTTCGTCACGCGCGGGCCCGGCGCGACGCACGCGAGCATTGGCGTCCATACGGCGTTTCAGGATTCGACGCCGATGATTCTGTTCATCGGCCAGATCCAGCGCAACGCGCGCGGCCGCGAGGCGTTTCAGGAAGTGGAGTTCCAGGAGATGTTCGCGCCGCTCGCCAAATGGGCGGCCGAGATCGAGTCAGCCGATCGGATTCCCGAGTACGTCCTGCGCGCCTTCCAGGTCGCCACCTCTGGCCGGCCGGGCCCTGTCGTGCTCGCACTTCCCGAGGATGTGCTTGCGGAACAGTCGTCTGCCGCCGACACGCTGCCGTTTCATGCGGTGCAGACGTCGCCGTCCGATGTCGATCTCGCTGCCGTGCGCAGCGAGCTCGAACGCGCCAGTCAGCCGGTTCTGATTGTTGGCGGTTCGTGCTGGTCTGACGAAGGATGCGCCGCACTGGCGCGGTTCGCGGAAGCCAATCAACTTCCGGTCCTCGCATCCTTCCGTCGTCAGGACCTGATCGACAACAACGCGCCCGGCTATGCGGGTCACTTGAGCCTGGGCCTGCCGCCGCACCTGCAACAGCGCGTGAAGACCGCTGACTTGATCATTGCGCTCGGTACCAGGCTCGGCGACATCACCACGATGACGTACTCGCTGCTGAAGCCGCCGCGCGTGGAGGCGCGTCTCGTCCACGTGCATCCAGAGCCTTCGGAGCTCAGCCGTGTCTACCAGGCCGACGTCGCCATCGCCGCATCGCCCTCTGTCACGGCCATCAAGCTCGCGTCGCTCGAACCGATCACGAATCCCCGCTGGGCGGAGTGGACGGCAACCGCTCGGCGAGAGTACGAGAAGTTCATTCAGGTCCCGACAGCGCCACGCCGCGGCGTCGATCTTGCGGTCGTCGTCCGTCAGCTGGCGGCACAGCTTCCGGCCAATGCGATTGTCACCAACGGCGCGGGAAACTTCACTGTGTGGGTGCATCGCTACTTCAGCTACAAGCAGCCGCGGACCGAACTTGCGCCGACGAGCGGCGCGATGGGATATGGATTCCCCGCGTCGATTGCCGCAAGCCTGCGACATCCCGATCGGATCACTGTCTGCGTCGCGGGTGACGGCGACTTCCTGATGTACCCGCAGGAGCTGGCGACTGCCGCGCAATACGGCGCCCGCATGGTCGTACTCATCGTCAACAACGGGATGTACGGAACGATCCGGATGCATCAGGAACGCCGCTTCCCCGGCCGGATCTCAGGAACTGAGCTTGCGGGACCAGACTTCGTGGCGCTGGCCCAGGCATTTGGTGCGTACGCCGAGCGGGTCGAAGCCACTGATAGCTTCGCGGCGGCGTTCGATCGGGCGTGCGCGGCCGGAGGCCCGGCGGTGCTGGAACTGGTGATGGATCGGGATCAGATCACGCCGGACCGGCGGCTCAACAGCTAGCGCCTCGGCGCAGTGGTCTTGACCGGTTCACACGCCGACCGCAGGGTAGCTGGCGGTCACGGATGAACGAGGGCGAGTGTCGCGAGGATGGTCGCTCTACACATCGCGACTGATCAGGATTTGAGAACGCTGACCGGTGATCTCGGGCGCTACATTTCGTTGGCCGACGCAGCGCCGCCATCTTGACATGTGGTTCACATGCGAACATGCTGAACACATGGCCAAGATGGTCCAGGTTCGAAACGTTCCAGAAGCCCTGCACCGGAAGCTGAAGGCTCGGGCGGCGGTTGCGGGTCAGTCGCTCTCCGAGTACCTTCTGACCGAGTTGGAGCGCATGGCGTCGCGGCCAACCCGCGAAGAGATGCTGACGCGCATCCACGGCAGGACACGGGTCCGGCTGAAGACCGCCGCCGCAGTCGTCATCCGCGAGGAGCGTGAATCGGCGTGATCGTCGTCGACGCGTCAGCCATGACGGAATTCCTGCTCCAGACGCCACTCGGACTCAAGGTCGAAGCCAGGCTCTTGCGGGGCTCCGAGGAGTTCCACGTTCCGCATTTGCTCGACGTTGAAGTGGCCCAAGCGCTGCGTGGACTGGTGCGGAGGCGCGAGCTGTCGACCGAGCGGGCCGAGGAGGCGCTCGCGGATCTGGCCGATTTCGACCTGCGGCGCCACGCGCACGTCGATCTCCTCGCCCGTGTGTGGGAGCTGCGCGACAATCTGACATCCTACGACGCCGTGTACGTCGCACTCGCCGAAGCAATCGCCAGTCCACTGGTTACGTGCGATGCTCCACTCGGTGCCGCGCCGGGGCACACCGCCCGAATCGAGGTCGTGCGCTGAAACTGATCTCAGGATCCCTGGCGGAGAGGCGGCTGGTCCGAGCGTTCAGTTGAGGCTTCGGGGTGCACTGAACCGGTTCGCGCGAGGCTCGCTACAGGGTGAAACCAAGCGCAGTTCCTGCCGAGAACATGAGACGAACCTTCGCGGGACGCTCCCAAGGTGTCGCCACAATGCTTGCTCGCACTGGAATCATCGTCCTGTTCGCACTTGTCGTCGGTAGCGGCCCCTGCGCTGTGGCCTCCGCCCAGGATTGGGAGTTGGCCGATCGGACCACGAAGGCATCAGCGACATCTTCGTCGGGGAGGTAATGGCTGAAACAAGGCAGAGGCAGCCTCTACTCCTGGCTGAAGCTCGGAACAGGGGTCGCCATGGGCCGTGACACAGAGGCCTCACCCGGCTGTGGGACGGTCGCTTCGAGCTCACGGCCTCTCGTTTCAGGCAGCAGCGCTGTGGCGACGAGAACCAGCATGTACGCGCTGGCTGCACAGAGGCCCATCGCTGTTCCAAGCCCGATGTCCGCCGCCAGCACGCCGACGAGGGCGGGAACGAACGAGCCCACCCCGCGGCCCACGTTGTACGAAAAGCCCTGTCCACTGGCGCGCACGCGCGTGGGAAACAACTCGGCGAACGTGGCTCCCATACCGGCGATGATCCCGGACTGAAAGAAGCCGAGCGGAAAGCCCAGTAAGAGCACGGCCGTGTTACTCAGCGGCAGCAGCGTGTAGGAAGAGACTGTGATGGCCGCACAACTCGCCATGATCACGAATGTCTTTCGACGGCCTAACCAGTCGCTGAGGTGCGCGCTGATGACATAGCCGCAGAAGGAGCCAAAGATATTGAACCCGAGGTACCCCCCAATGCCGAGGATCGAAAGGTTCCGAACGTTCCTGAGGTACGTCGCCAGCCAGTTCAGCGTCACATAGTTGCCCCCCAGACCGCCCAGGGCAAGCAGGGACGCCAGGATCGTGCGGCGCCGAAGAGCAGGTGTGAAAATCTCGAGGAACTGGAACTTGCTATCTCCGGACGTCGCTCGCATCTCCTTGAACACTTCGGGCTCTTCCACGTAGCGCCGAATCCAGAGTGCGAAAAACGCGGGCAGCAGTCCGAGAAAAAACAGATAGCGCCAGGCCATCTCGGCTGGTGCGATGCTGAACACCACCGTAAACAGCAGCACGGCCATCCCGTACCCGACCGACCATCCGCTTTGAACGCTCCCGACGGCGCGGCCCCGGAACCGCTTGTCGATCACCTCGCTCATCAGCACGGCGCCAGCAGCCCATTCGCCGCCGAACCCCAGGCCCTGCATGCTGCGTGTGAAGAGCAGTTGTTCGAATGATTGCGTAAACCCGGAGAGGAACGTGAAGAACGCGAACCAGACGATGGTGATGCGCAGCACCTTCGCGCGACCGTATCGATCCGCGAGGATCCCCGCGATCCAGCCCCCCAGCGATGAGAAGAGCAACGCGGCCGTGGCCAGCCAGCCGGCCTGCGCCTGCGACATGCCCCACAAGGTGATCAGGGTCGGCATGATCACGGCGTAGAGCTGGACGTCCATCGCGTCCAGCGCCCATCCCGTGAAGCAGGCCCAGAACGTGCGCTTCTCGCGCACGTTCATGCTCGTGAACCAGTTCGCCACGTATCTGAAGCGGATCTAGCGCGGCAGCGAACCCGCGTACGCGGAGAGCGCCACGATGTCTTCGTCGGTCAGATTCGCGACGACGCGCTTCATCAACTGAGCGCCCGCGCTGTTATTGGCTCCGGTCTGAATGTTGTAGAGCTGCCGGACGAGATAGATCGGATGAACGCCGGCGATGCGCGGCACGTCGCCGCTGCCCTTCAGGCCTTCACCGTGGCAGATCGAGCAGTCGAGCGTCTTGCCGCCACCGCCCGCGGCCAGAGCCTTGCCGCGCGCGAGACTCCCAGGCGGCACATAGGAGATGAAGCCGGCCCCTGTGCGCGGATCGCGCTGAATGGCCTTCCGTACATCTTCCGGCACCGTGATGATCCGGTTCCCGATCGGTTCCATCCCAGGTGCGTCCTTGTCAACGAAGCGCATGCGGCCCTGGCCAAGGTAGGTCTTCGGTACCATCGCTCGTTCTTCGACGATGGACCAGCGCGGAACCGGCTTGAGCGCGGCGAACCACACGGCCGCTTCACGCACCTGCTGTTCGGTCGTCGTCTTCGCGATGGCCGTCATGCGAATCGGATCCTTGCGGACGCCGGTTCGATAGTCCTCCATCGCCTGAATCATGTACTGCGTCGTCAGGCCCTGGATGTCGCCAGACTCCGGGTGTCCCATGCCGTTGGCCAGGTGGCACGTGGCGCAGGCGAAACCACCGTTGGTGGAACCGTCCTTCACGACTCCCGGCATCGGCGCGCGCTCGCCTGGAAACCAGTCGATCGCCGCAGACAGGTTGTCGAGCTGCTCCTGGGTGAAGCTGAGCTTGCTGCCCGCGAGCTGCTGTGGACCATGGAGCTCTTCGATCGGCGGCTTTCCTGCCACGACCGCGCTGGCGACCGGAAACGCCCACAGGAGATCCTTCCCTGCCGGCGCCTGTGCGAGAAGAGCGGCTGTACCGACAGCCACCAACAGGACCCACGCGTTGACTACGACCTTCATCGACGTCCTCCAGGAATAAAAGGCCCGGGTATTGGAGCACGGCTGCATGCTCGTTTCAATGAACCTTTGCGCATCTGTGCCGCGCCGCGTCGAGCCATACTCGTGCCGTCGCCGACGTGTCACCACGTCGAGTCAGGCCACTTCGGGAGCAGCGAACGCAGGGGCGAATACGAGTGCGGCCGCGCCCTGAAGACGTGGATGCTCCCCGGCATTCACCGGGTGGATCTCTGTATCCGCGATGGCGGGGATCAACGCGCGTTCGACGAGAGCCGACCGGACGGTGGGCTCGATAAGGTCCCACGCGGCGGTGATCTCACCGCCTATATAGATACGTGACGGGTCAAAGGCGTTGACGAGCGACGCGAGCCCCAGTCCGAGATAGCGCGCGGTTGACTCGAGCGCGGCAGCGGCCCTGGGATCGCGGGCACGCGCGCGAATCAACAGGTCGTCGATGGTAAAAGCTTTCTGGTCGGGTGTTCCAGGGCCGAGCGGCTCTGTCGGCCGGCCAAAGTAGCGCGCGAGCGTCGCGCGATTCGATACGTAGGCCTCCCAGCACCCATTGGCGCCACACGAGCACCGCGGCCCGTCGAGCGAAAGCGGCACGTGCCCGAACTCTCCCGCGATGTTGTGCCGGCCACGCAACACCTGCCCGCGGACCATCACGCCGACACCGAGGCCGTCGGAGACGCTCACAAAAACCAGGGGTCCGGTCGTCGCAGACAGATCGTCGCGCATCCCCCACGCCTGCGCCAGCACGCAGGCGCGGCCGGCACTCTCAATCTGCACATCGTCAATTCCCGTCGCAGCGACAAGCGGCTCGCGCAAATTCACGTTGCGCCACCCGAGAGTCGGTGCATGCAGGACGGTCGTGGTCGATCGTTCGATCATGCCTGGCACGACGACGCCAATACCTTCGCAGCCCTCAACGTCTGGATGGTCCGCAACGAGCGCCAGGACACGTGAGCCGATGGTGGCGGCGAGCTTCTGCGGATCCCGGACAGTCTGGAGGCTGACCACACCCGTAAGTCCCTGTCCGACCCGGTCGGTCAGCATGATGAACGTCTGCGTGGCGCGAATGTCTACAGCGGCAATGGCTCGCCGACGGGAATCGATGTAGAGGAACTGTGGTCTCCGCCCACGGGCGGTCTGCCCATAGGCGCCTTCGACGATCAGCCGATCCCGCAGCAGGTCGTTGACGATAAGCGTCACCGCACCGCGACGAACGCCCATCGCCCGGGCGAGATCAGCCCGGGAGATGGGCTGCTTCGCCCGGACCAGATTGAGCGCGATCGAACGATTAATCTCTCGCGACGTACCGCGCGTCGCGACGGTGAACCGGACAGGATTGATACGACGCATGGATCCGCTAGAACACCCCTTCTTTGAACTTGAAGCCGGTCTGGTTGTCGCCCTCGCGATTCTGCTTGTGGCACGCGGCACACACAGCGCCGGCGAATTCCTTGGCCGCCGCCTGCGCGTCAGCCTGCGGGACCGTCGCCTGGCCCAGCAGCGCATCTAAGGACGCCAGCCTTGTCTCGCCGGTCTGGAGGATCGCCACGGCGTCGTCGCGCTTGCGCTCGGCCCAGAACGGCCGAAGGGAGGCGAGGTTCTTTCGCAGGACGCCCACCTGGGTACGCGCGTCGGCGTAGGCGCCCGAACCGATGGCCTTGTTCAACGCACCGTTGGCCTGCGCGTTCGACTTCATCAGCGCGGCGTACTCCTCGAGTGACATCTTCTTGTCCTGCCCGACAGCGATCGAGGCCACGAACACGACGAGTGCGACAGACATGGCTACTGTGATTCGACGCATCATGGTTGCTCCCCCAGGAACGGGCGGTCCTGCCCGATTCTCGCGCCTCGATCAGCCGAGCCGCACGGTCAGAACACCGCCGGATTGCCGATGTTCAGGAATTTGACTGACAAATCGACAAATTAGGGATCACGCTCTCCTCCGGCGTCAAGGGGCGTCAGCGAGTATGCCAACATATGGCGTTCATTCAGAGGACGACCATTGCCCTTTTCTTTTCCTCGTTTTGGTGACGTGGCCCACGTGGGCCACCTTGAACTCCTGACGCCCAAGCTGAGCGAAAGCCTCGCTTTTTTTACGTCAGTCATCGGGCTGCATGAGTCCGCTCGAAAGGGTGACTCCGTGTACCTCCGCGCGTGGGGCGACTACGAACGCTGCACGCTCAAGCTGACGGGCCACACGACGTCAGGCCTCGGACATCTGGGTCTCCGCGTGCGCGATGACGCGACCCTGCAGGCGCTGGTCAGTCATCTTGCGGAGCGAGGCATCACCGGCACGTGGACGGAAGACGAGACACACGGCCCGGCCTACCGTGTGCTGACCCCCGACGGTCACGCGGTCGAGTTGTACTGGGAAACACAGCGTTTCGTGGCGACACCGGACGTGGCGACGGCCTTCAAGAGTCAGCCGCAGCGATACGTCCCGCGAGGCATCGCACCGCGCCGCCTCGATCACATCAACATCCTGGCGCACGACGTTCGCGGCAACCGGGAGTTCTTTCAGCACCTGCTGGGTCTTCGACTGACCGAGCAGATCGTGTTCGACAACGGCCAGGAAATGGGCGCGTGGCTTTCCGCGACCAACAAGTCGTACGACGTCGCCATCACGCACGACAAGACTGGCGCCTCAGGCCGGCTGCACCACTTCACATACATGATGGACAGTCGCGAAGACGTGCTGCGCGCCGCGGACGTCCTTCGTGACGCAGACGTCCAGATCGAAACCGGTCCGCACAAGCACAACGTTGGACAGACGTTTTTTCTGTACTGCTTCGAGCCGGGCGGCAATCGGTTCGAAATCGGTGCCGGTGGCTATCTGATCTTCGATCCGGACTGGAAACCTGTCGTCTGGTCCGAGGCCGATCGCAGCAAGGGACAGGCGTGGGGGCTGCAGACCGTCAGCTCATTCCACACACACGGCACGCCGCCTGTGGTCCAGACGAAATAGCCTACGAAGCGAGATCGACTGGCACTTCGGTCCCGACCTGACGACGGAGTTCGGCTTCGAACCTGGGGACATCCAACGCCCCTTCCATGCGCGCGATTGCGAGCGTCGCGATCGCATTGCCGAGGACGTTGACCGGCACAAAGGCCGACGACAGGAGCCGGTGCACACCCAGGATCAGACCGACGGCCGCCACCGGAATCGTGTTCGTCGCGGCCAGGGTTGACGCGAGCACCACGATTGCCGACCCGGCAACCCCTGCTCCACCTTTCGACGTGGCCAAGAGGATCGCGAGCAGGCCCAGCTGCTGACCTATCGTGAGATCGAGACCGACGGCCTGCGCCAGAAAGACAGCGACGGACGAGAAATACAGACACGTGCCGTCGTGGTTGAACGCGTAGCCCGTCGGCAGGACGAGCGCCACGACCGGTGGATCGACACCCAGCTGCCTGAGCTTGGCGTGGAGACGCGGGAACACGGATTCGCTCGAGCTCGTGCCCACCACAATCATGAGCTCGGCGCCAATGTAGCGGACAAGCCGCAGCATGTTGATTCCGAACGCCCACGCGATGGGCCACAGCACGCCCAGGACAAAGAGCGCGCAGAGGACGTAGAACATCAGCACGAGATTGCCGAGTGCCAGCAGCGATTGAGGCCCGAACCGACCCACGGTGAACGCAATGGCGCCGAACGCGCCGATCGGCGCCACGTACATGGCGAACGCGATCATCTTGAAGAGCACTTGAGAGACCGAGTGGATCGCGTCCACCATCGGCTTCCCCTTGTCCCCCAGGGCAAGGAGCGCGAAGCCGAACATCAGCGAGAAGAACAGGACCGGAAGAACGTCCCCTTCCGCAAACGCGCCAACAGCACTCGTCGGCACCAGGCTCAACAGGAACTCACCGTAGCCGACCGGTCTCGTCGATCGCTCGACGCCCACCACCTCGCTGTCCTCGAGAGTCGTCGGGTCCACGTTCATGCCGACGCCCGGAGCCCAGACATTGACCAGCACGAGCCCCAGGACCAGCGCGATCGTCGTGACGATCTCGAAGTAGATCAAGGCCTTGATGGCGACGCGGCCCACACGCTTCGCCTCGCCGACGCTGGCGATGCCGTGGACGACGGTGCAGAAGATGATCGGCGCGACGATCATCCGCACGAGACGAATGAACAAATCACCCAGCGGCCTGAAGGAATCCGCGTTCTCGGGCCAGAGGTATCCCGCCACGCATCCCAGCAGCATCGCGACCAGGATCTGGATGGACAGATCCTTGTACCAGGGCCGTCGCGGACGAGCGGTGGCAGGTGAGACAGAACCGACGGTCATGAACGCTCTCTAGGAATCTACTCGTGCGGCAGGTTGGCCGCGGCCACCAGCTTGTCGAACGGGTCCGTGCCCCCGTGCACGTGAACCATCTGCGCGACATCCAGTTTCAAGCGCCGGATGTTGTCGTAGAAATTTGCCGTGATCGTGCTCCAGGGCAACGGTTTCGCTTCGGCTTGGCGCGGAGAGAACAAGTCTGCCTGAATGAGCATCCGCTCCTTCGTCAGGTACACCATCAGCAAGCCCTCGCTGTGCAGGTTCCCTCGCACGTGGTGCACCTCGACGACGCGCGTGCCGTCAGTGATCACCTTCTTGTCTGCCACGCCCTCGAGGATTGGCGCACGTGGATTCCTCGCCAACGCATCCGGCTCGATGGTCGCGGGATTACGCAGCATCGTGTTGTAGAAGGGCACGTTGACTTCGTGCGTCAGGATCGTCAGGCCGGCCGCCACCGCCGCCCGCAGGCCTCCTGAGTGGTCCGCGTGCTGGTGCGAGTTCACCACGTAGCGGATCGGCTTGCCGGGCGCGAGGAGCCGAGCTTCGGCCAGCACTTCCTCCATGCGGGCGGGGCTTGCGGGCGCCTCGACGACGACCACGAAATCCCGGAAGTCGATGATGAAGCTTTGGATGCCTGCAATGGCCCAGAATCCTGGCGCGAGCTCACGCGTCGTGAGACGTGCCGTTCCCTGTGCGGGCGCTGGCGCCGGGCCTTCCCCTTGTCCCCGTCCGCGTGCTCCGGGCGCGGGCACCGTGAGCGCTGCGGCCGCGGCGGCGCCAGGCTGCGCAGTGAGAGCGACATCGAGCAGCGGGAATCCGCCCTGGCGCTGGATCATGCGCGACGGAAACTTCACGCCGCCGACATCCTGATATCCGGAAAACTGTGTTTCGATGACGCTGTCACCGTAGAGCGGGTGAGCAACCGTCGTCCGCACGCGCTCCACGAGATTGTCGCGGGTGAGCGTGCCCGTGACTGTGTACTTCTCGAAGGCCTTGAACGAGAGGGAGAGCGAGCCGTTTCGATCGCGTGGCGTTGCCGTGAGTGTCGCCGCATTGGCGGCCGCACCTTTGAGAAAACCGTGCGGCGTGAGCCAGATCTGAAGCGCACCATCCGGCGTCTGACCATTGCGCAGCGTCGTGATGACGTTTGGCCCGAACGGGATCGGCCGGATTCCGCCCTGCTGCGATTCCGGGTTGTAGCCGCCCGCCCCGCCGCCTCTCGGCGGCTTCTCATCATCGATACGCGTGGTCTGCTCACGCATCACCAGCGCGTCGTAGTTGATACGCATTGAGTACTGCGTGACGGTGAATCGCGGCCAGGGCTTGCCAGGTCCCGGCGCCTGTCCCAGCGCGTACTGGTTGCCCTTCACCGCGGTGTACTCCACCGCATGAAGATTCGACGCGCCCATCGCGGCAATCGCGGCGTCAAGCGCACCACGCGCATCCTGAGCTATAGATGGGACCCAGAGAAGAGTGATGAGCACACCGACGACTGGCAGGCATCTGCGCATGACGGGCTCCTCTCGCCATTGCCGCGTTGTCATAAAGCTGGGTATCAGGACACTACGAGCAGGGGAAGAACTTCCCCCGCTCGCAGTGATGTGATCAGAACGAAGAATCGAGCTTACTTCCAGGCGACGCGAAGGGGCTTGCCCAGCAGGTACGCTGGATTGGCGCCCTTGCGCGGACGAAGCTTCTGCCCACCGCCGGAGTCCACGGCAGCGGTGTAGAAGTTTCCTTCGGTATCGACGGTGAAATCGTGCACGCCCCAGAATGCGCCTGGGAAATCACCCCACGTGCCAAAGGAATACAGGAAATTGCCGTCGGTGTCGTACTTCAGCATCTTGCTCGTGCCGCGATCCGCCGCCCACAGGTATCCATCGAAGAAGTGGATCAAGTGGATGTCCGACGGACCCTTGCCCAGCGTGAACTGACTGACGAACGTGCCGTTCTCGTCGAACACCTGGATGCGCTGGTTGTTGCGATCGTTCACGTAGACCCTGCGCGTTTTGGGATCGATCGTGACGCCGTGCACGTTGTTGAAGTAGCTGGGACGCATATCGTCGCGGCCGCTGCCCTTCTCGCCCCACGCCTTCACGAACTTGCCGTCCTTGTCGAACTTCACGACGCGGGTGTTGTTGTACCCGTCGCCGACGACAAAGCTGCTGTCGGGGAAGAAGTCGATATAGGTCGGCCGGTTGAAGTGCGTCTGATCGTTGCCGGGGACGCCGTAGGTGCCGATCGTCTGCACGATCTTCTTGCCATCGTTGGTCATCTTGAAGATGGCCTGCTTGTGGTCGTCCACGAGCCAGATGTGCTTTTCCGCATCATACGGATTGATCGTGATGTAGTGAGGACGCTGGAGCATCTTGTCCCACTGACTCCACGATTCGAGGTGATCGCCGGCGGCGTTGAAGACCATCACGGTGTGCTGCCACTTGCTGTCCACACCCCACTGGTTCCCCGCCTTGAGCCACGCCTCGACGCCCTCTTCGGCGGATTGGCCCGCTCCACCGTTACCCGGGGAACTCGCCACGGTGGCGTCGCGCCACGGGAGTCTCCCAATCGGGAACACCACGCTGGGCGCGAGCCTCTGCAACTTTGGCCTCTCGATCGCCGGAAGGACCCCGCGCTGCAGAAGGAATACGCGGTTGGGTGACTCGGCAAAAATGCTCTGGCCGGCGCCGAACGTCCACCCTTCGTTGCCTGGAATCTTTGAAATGTCCTTTGGCCAGTCGGGCACCGGTTCATACGCGCCCCAGATATCCTGGCCGCCCTTCTCACCCGGCACAGCCGCGACCGTCGCCGGACGCTGCTGGGCCGACACGAACTCACTGAAGTTCAACCCCGTCGCGACAGCCATTCCAACGGCGGCCGCGGCGACGAGCGATATTTCCCTACGCATACTGTTTCCCCTCCATCACGTCACAACAGACACCAGCCCCACACTCACGGGTGCCGGCAACGGCCGCTCCAATTCATGCCAGCCGTTCACAGGGCATACGCGCCCCGAGCTTTTGTCTAATCGTCCGCCTATTTCATCAGAAAACGGTGGGTTGGGTGCGGAGTCGAGCGGAATTGGGACGGCAAGGTCAAACGTGCGGGCGATCGCGCCCCCCGTGACTCAGGCGTCGCGCGATGTTGCGGCGGGCGTTGCCGGCGGTGGGAGGACCCACCGCTCACATCACTCGACCGCCTGACCTGGCGCAGTGCCCCACGTGAAACCGTCAGAGGGACGCTTGAGATTGACCATCAACGCGCGGTACTCATCCGGCACGCGTGAGCGCGTCGCGTGCACGATGAGCAGGTCGCCCGGCTTGAGCGTCTCACGCGTCACGCCCTGACTGGCAAGTTGTCCCGCACCACTCCACTCGATGGACCACTTCTGTGTCGCGCCTTTGTCGTCCGGCGCTTCCAGGGTCAAGAACGCGTGAGGGTTGCGAAAAGCAAACTGGATGAGCTTGCCCTCGAGATCGACCTGCTTGTCGGAGTCGTACGTGGCACTGAACGAATGGTGCGCCTGGACTGCTGAGGCCGCCAGGATTCCTGCACAGACGAATGTCAGAACTCTGGTCATCACGTTTCTCCGGAGACTACGATACACCCGTCCCAATGGATGCTGCAGCCAGGAATCATATATTCGCGCTCGCGCTGGTCGTCGCTCTCATGGGGTGTCGGACAGGGCCGCCTCCACTGCGAGTCGCCACGACCACGAGCGTCGAGAATTCCGGGCTGCTCACCGCCATCCTTCCGGCGTTCGAACGCGAGAGCGGTCTCACGGTGGAGGTGCTCCCGGTCGGCAGCGGCCAGGCCTTGAACCTGATCAGACGCGGTGACGCCAGCGTCGGCATCACGCACGATCCACCCGCGGAGGCCGCGGCGCTCAAGAGCGGAGACATCGCCGCCTATCGCAAGTTCATGTTCAACGACTTCCTCATCGTCGGACCAGCGTCGGATCCCGCCGGAATCCGCGGCGCGACGGATGCCGGCAACGCGTTTCACCGAATCGCGACGGAGCAGGCCGTATTCGTGTCACGCGGTGACGCGTCTGGCACGTACTCCAGAGAACAGGAGCTGTGGACGGCAGCTGGACAGAAGCCGCCGGCGACCAGGCTTCTCGAGACTGGCCAGGGGATGGGCGCGACGCTGCGGGTAGCCAGCGAACGGGACGCGTACACCTTGACCGATCGTGCGACGTTTGAGCAGTTTCGATCGAGGTTGCGTCTCGCCGTGATCCACGAGGGTGGCCCTGAGCTCTTGAACACCTATAGCGTCTTTCTGAGCGTCAGGGCGTCGGGAGCGCCGCGTGACGCTGGAATGCGATTGGCTGACTGGCTTACCGATGGCAACGGCCGGATGCTGATTGACGGATTCGTGTCGAACAACCAACCCGTGTTCCGCATCTGGCCGGCAGGCTCGCCCGCCACGCAACCGTCAGATCTGCCGATCGTCCAACCCGCGCATGCTCGTTGAAATCGGTCGGGCCCTGACGCTCATCGCGAGCGGCGACGTCGAAGTCTGGCAGATCGCCGGAACCTCGTTTGCGGTGTCGTTGTCCGCCGTGCTCGCCGCTCTTGCGATCGGTTTGCCGGTGACATACCGGCTCGCGACCTCGACACCTCGAACCGCCAGCATCGGGATCTGGATCGCCCACAGCATGGCTGCCCTCCCGACGGTGGTCATCGGCCTCACGCTGTACTTCCTCTTCTCGACCGACGGGCCGCTTGGGTGGACCAGGCTGCTGTATACCAGAACGGCGATCGCGATTGGTCAGACGGCCCTGGCCCTCCCATTGGTCGTGGCGGTCGTGCTCGGCGCGCTTCGCAGGCTTCCCGACTCAGCGCAGGAGTCGCTGGTGACGCACGGCGTCACGGGGGCGCGCCGGATGAGCTGGCTACTATGGGAAGTCCGCCCGGCAATAGTGTCCGGGGCATTGCTGGCGTTCTCACGGGCCTTCACCGAACTTGGCACGGCCCTGATCGTCGGCGGCAACATCCGCGGCGCGACCCGCACGCTGACCACCTACATCGCACTCGAGTACGACCGGGGCGACGATGCCCGCGCCATCGCGCTGGGATTGATTCTGCTCAGCGTCGCCCTCGCCACCAACTCGCTCATGCACGTGTTCTTGAAGGATCGATGACCGACGACGACAAGGCGCTCGTTCGCACTCGGGCCCTGACGGTCGGCTACACTGGGAGCCCGGTCGCGAAGGTGCCCGATCTGAACCTGGCTGGGGGTGTCGTGTGGCATGTGACCGGCGCGAACGGTTCGGGCAAGACGGCCCTCCTCAAGACGCTCGCTGGATTGATTCCCCCTGTCACGGGTAACGTGGAGCGACGATGCAACATTGGGGCGGGCGGTGCGATCTACATCCATCCGGTTCCGTATCTGTTTGCGGGCACGGTGATCCGCAATCTCACGCTGGCTGATCCGTCACCACACGAGATAGACCGCGTCATGCGCCTCTTCGAACTCGAGCCTCTGCAAGAGCGTGACGTTCGGGCGCTTTCGTACGGTGAACAGCGGCGCGTCGCGCTCGCACGCGCCGTTGCGTCACGTCCTGCGGTCCTGCTCGTTGACGAGTCCGACGCAGGGCTCGATGAAGCTGCGCACGTGTCGTGGTGGACGTACGTGGCTGGCGCCGTGGCCGACGGTGCTCCCGCACTCGTCGTCGCAGCGCACCGTCTGCTCCCGTGTGACGGCGTCCCGATACGGGAGATCCATCTCCGCGCATGAACGAGTCGAACCCGCCCCAGTCCGATGTGCGAATGCGCGGCTTCACGCGGCGTCTCACGGTGGAAGACGCGCTCGCGTGGCTGGATGCCCATCTCGAGCTGATGGACGCCGAGCCGCTTCCGCTCTCGCGCGCCGCGGGGCGTGTGCTCGCGACCACGATCACGAGCGACGTCGATGTCCCGGGATTCGATCGCGCCACGATGGACGGCTACGCTGTCGTCGCCGACAGCACGGAAGGCGCGAGCAGCTACAACCGCCTGACGCTCACCGCGATCGGCGATTCGCGGCCAGGGCGTCCCTTCGATTCTGCGATCGCCACTGGCCAGGCAGTGCGAATCATGACGGGCGCGCCGATGCCGTCCGGCGCGGATGCGGTGCTCCCGGCAGAATGGATTGAGGTCGGGAGCGAACTGCCCGGCACGCTGCCGGCGACGATCAGTGCACTGGCGACGGTCTCGCCAGGAAAGAACGTCGGGCGCCGTGGAGAGGATGTCGTCAGGGGCACGGTGCTGTTCGAGCCCGGCCGGGTGTTGCGACCGCAGGACCTGGGAGTGCTCAGCTCGGTCGGGATCGGCGAGGTGCAGGTAGTCCGAAAACCCCGCGTTCGACTCGCGGTCACTGGCAACGAACTGCTCCCAAGTGGTTCCCAGCCGCGCGACTACCGGATTGCCGATGCCAACGGTCCGATGCTCGCCGCGCTGATCGAGCGTGATGGAGGTCAGGTCGATTTTCCCGGACTGGTGCCGGACACAGAAGAGGCGATCCTCGGCGCGCTTCATGCGGACGCCGATGTCGTCGTGGTCTCGGGCGGTTCGAGCGTTGGCCTGGAAGACTTCGCGCCAGGCCTTCTTGCCCGGCACGGTGAGCTCGCCGTCCATGGCATCGCGATGCGGCCCAGCAGTCCGACTGGCTTCGGACGGTTGGGCCCTCGTCTCGTGTTTCTTCTGCCCGGCAATCCTGTCTCGTGCTTGTGCGCCTACGATTTCTTTGCGGGTCGCGCGATTCGTGCACGCGGTGGGCGTGACAAGGCGTGGCCGTATCGCTCCATCCGGGGACAACTGACGCGCAAGATCAGTTCGCCAGTCGGGCGCCTCGATTACGCTCGCGTCCGCGTGAATCAGACGGCAGTCGAACCGCTCGCGGTCGGCGGCGCGTCGATTCTGTCGTCAACCACTCGGGCAGACGGCTTCGTCATCGTCCCTGCCGACAGCGAAGGCTTTGCCGCCGGCGCCGACGTAGACGTGTGGCTCTATGGCTAGCCAGGAGCAATTCCTTCAGGTCGTCGATCGCGACGAAGCGGAGCGACGGTTCCGCGCGGTCATCAACCTTGCGCCGCTGGGTATCGAGACCGTGCCGCTCGGCGCGGCACTCGGGCGTGTGCTCGCCGTCGATGTGATGTCGCCGGTGGATGTGCCGTCGTTCGACCGATCGAATGTCGATGGCTATGCTGTCGTCGCCGAGAACACGTTTGGCGCCTCTGAAGAGGTGCCGCGCGACATCCTTCTCGGCGGTGAGGTGATCCACACCGGAATCGAACCGCGAACAGTTGTCCAGTCGGGCCTGGCGCTTTCGATCGCGACCGGAGGCATGGTCCCTCGCGGAGCGGACGCGGTCGTAATGGTTGAACATGCCGACGTCCTCGACAGCACACTCAGGGTCTTCAGAGCCGTCACGCCAGGCAGTGGCGTATCGTTTGCCGGCACCGATATCGTCGCGGGTGAGACCGTCCTGCGGCGCGGCCAGTTGATGACCAGCCGCGACACCGGCGTATTGGCCGCCATCGGCGTTGCGACCGTGGACGTGTGGCGAAGGCCGATCGTCGCCATTCTCTCCACCGGCGACGAAATCATCGCGCCCGGCGAGCCGATGCGTCCATCGATGGTCTACGACTCCAACGCACAGATTCTCGCTGACGCGGTGCGGGAGTTGGGCGGCGAGCCATTACGTCTCGGGATCACTCCTGACGATGCCGACACGCTGAGAGTCCGTGTGCGTGCAGCCCTGGACCAGGCGGACATCGTGCTGCTCTCGGGGGGCACCAGCAAAGGCGAGGGCGACATTTCGTACCGGGTCGTCGGGGAACTGCGCAACCCTGGCATCGTCGCGCACGGCGTCGCACTGAAACCGGGCAAGCCCATCTGTCTGGCCGCCTCGAACGGGAAGCCGGTCGTCGTCCTCCCCGGTTTCCCGACGTCGGCGATCTTCACCTTCAGCGAGTTCGTGGCGCCGGTCGTTCGCATGTTGTCCGGGCGCGCCTCGGAAGAACGGGCGACCGTATCCGCGAGGCTCGCGGTCAAAGTGAACAGCGAGATCGGCCGTACGGAATACCTCCTTGTGGGGCTGGTGCAGGCCGCCGACGAAGCCGCGGACGGAGTTGGCCTGGCCGCCTATCCGATGGGGCAGGGCTCGGGCAGCGTGACCACGTTCAGTCGCGCCGACGGCTTTGCCACCATCGGACGCCACGAAGAGATCGTCGAAGCAGGCACGCGTATCGAGGTCCAGCTCCTTGGCAAGACGCTGCAACTGGCTGACCTCGTGGTGATTGGCAGCCACTGCATCGGTCTCGACTACCTGCTCGGAGTGCTGCAGCAGCGCGGCGTGCGCTCCAAATTTCTGGCGGTGGGCAGCATGGCCGGGCTCGATGCCGCCACACGACTCGAGTGCGACATCGCTGGCATTCACCTGCTGGACCCGCGGACGAATGTCTACAACAGTCCGTTCCTCACACCTGCTCTCGAACTTCTCACCGGCTACGGCCGCGTCCAGGGCGTGGTGTTCCGGCGCGGTGACTCACGATTCGAAGACCGGAGCGCGCGCGACGCCGTAGCTGACGTGCGGCACGATGCCGCTTGCGTCATGGTGAACCGCAATCAGGGAAGCGGGACGCGGGCACTGCTCGATCGTCTGCTCGAAGGCGCGAGGCCTGCCGGGTACGCCGTGCAGCCACGGAACCACAACGCCGTGGCCGCCGCTGTCGTGCAGAAGCGCGCTGACTGGGGCGTCACTCTGGACACGATTGCCCGCAATGCCGGACTTGGATTTCTGCCACTGCAAGACGAGCACTTCGATTTCGTCGTGCCACGCTCGCGAGAACATCGCCCCGGCGTCATCGCATTCAAGGCACTGCTGCAGGAGCCTGAAACGAAGGCCGCACTCAAGAACCTTGGGATGCAGATCTAGAGCGGTCACAATCCCGGCAGCCGGTTGAGTTGACGATGGCCGAGCCGTGTGGAGACGACCGACCGTAGACGCCTGACCGCGCGAGAAGGCCGTGGGGTTCAGCGAGGTTGAGCCCTCACGAGACCACCTGGGCGACCCGAGCGGCCAGCGGTCCGCTTCGCCATCGCAGCGCGGTCCGGTCGTCGGAACCCGGGTCGGCCATCGTCAACTCAACCGGCCGCCGGGGTTTCTCGAATCAACAGCTCACCACGGCCCAGCGCGACGTGGTCTCCGCGGAACATGCGGTAATTCGCCGGCCAGCATCCGGCCGGAACCTCGAAACCGAGCTGACGTAGCTGTTGGAGATACAGCGAGAGGAACAACGGCTGCGACACGCCGCTTCTGAAGAACGTACCGAGCAGCGCAGGTGGTTTGTCGCCAAGAAACGCGACCGTACCCCGGCGCATGCCGGCGGCAGGCCGGATACCGGAGTCGCCAAACAGGAGCACGGTACCGGCGAGCATGCTGAAACCGACGAAGTCGCCGCACGATCCGCCGATCGCGATCAGGCCGCGGCGCAGCGTGTGGCCAACCTCGTTGCCGGCAGAGCCGTCGATGAGTATCGTGCCGTCCGTCATGCCTTTGGCGCTGCCGCGGTAGGCCGCCCCGATCAGGTGACCCGCGTTGCCGTGGATATGAATCAGTCCGCCGTGCATCTCGCCGCCAACCCAGTCGCCTGCGTTTCCATGGACGTGAATCGTGCCGCCGGTCATCTCGCTCCCGACGTGACGGCCGGCGTTGCCTCGGACCTGCACTTCCCCTTCCGTCATCTGCGCGCCAATCCAGTGAACGCCCTGAAGCTCGCCTTCGAACTGGATCCGGGCGTCGGAAGGGTCGCCCGTGACCGTGAAGAACTCGGCGAGCGGAAGCTTGTGGTTGCCGTTGAAAATCTCGAAACGCTCGATGTCGGGCAGCGACATGTTCCTGACGAGGGTCGGCGTCAGGCCCTCCACTTCGACAGGAACGAGCGTGCTAGCGTTGTATTGGAGTGTCAGCATTGGCGCGAAGCGACGACAAAGGGGTTGAAATCACCACGGCGGGCGCCGTCGTACTGTGCGGCGGCAAATCGACGCGAATGGGCACGTCCAAGGCTCTCCTCGACTTTGGCGGCGAAACGATGCTCCAGCGCGTCGTGCGGCTGCTGGGCACCGTCGTGTCCCCGATAGTGGCCGTGGCCGCACCAGGCCAGCCGCTTCCCGACCTTCCTGATTCGGTCATCATCACACGCGACGAACGTGAGGAACGCGGTCCGCTCGAGGGACTGCGCGCCGGCCTGCTGGCGCTTCCCGATACCATCGACCTCGCCTACGTCACGAGCTGCGACGTGCCGCTGCTGGTGCCCGCGTTCGTCCGCCGCATGATCGATCTCGCCGCTGGCTCGGACATCGCGATCCTGGATCTCGATGGCTTTCCCCAGCCGCTCTCGGCCGTCTACCGTCGCCGCACCGTTCTGCCCAGCGCCGAGGCGCTGCTCGCAGCCGACCGCCGGCGACTCGTGTTTCTCTTCGAAACCACGAAGACCCGTCGCGTCCTGCCCTCCGAAGTCGCGGATGTCGATCCCCAGCTCCTGACCCTCCGCAATCTCAACACGCCGGAGGACTACCAGAACGCACTCGCCCATTCCGGACTGAAATCGTCACCGAACTGATCCGCCCGATCTACCCGCAGCCGATGATCTCGTGGTCATGCAGGTAGTCGTCTGACACGGGATAGTTCCGGAACCGCACCGAGTAGTACTTCTCGAACCACTCGGCGATGTCCGTTTCAATACTGGTGTCGTAACCCGGCGCCACGTGCAGGAGCTTACCGGTCGTCACTTCGCGAATCTCACCCTGTTCGACGATCACCCGGCCATCCTTGATGACGAACCGCGGCATCTCGAACATCACACGCTTGTCGTCGTTCGGCATGTAGATAGTGATGTCGGCGTCGGCGCCAGGCCCGAGGTGGCCCTTGTTGGCCAGACCAAGGATCTTCGCCGGTCCGCTCCGCGTGATGATGCAGATCTCGTAGAGGGTGTACTCACGTGTCAACTCTGCGAGCGTCGAACGTTCCCGCACAGCCGGATGCACCTGCTTGATCGCCTCTTCACGGAACGTCCGATCCATCAGCAGTTGAATGATCTGCGGGTACGCAAGGAACGAGCCGCCATTGGGATGATCGGTGCTCATCGCCACGCGCCACGGATCCTTGACGAGCAGATACCACTCGAGGCCGATGGCCCACTGCAGCGAATGCACCAGGCTCTTGTCGCGGTATTCAATCGGCGCGATGCCGCAGCCCGCTTCCATCTCGACGTCCGCCGAGAACCACTTGGTGTGATAGATGTTGCTCAAGTAGTAGCCGAGCGGTCCGTCACCGGTCATGCTGGTGGTCTTGCCAAACAGCACCTGACCCACGTCGATCGTCAGGTTCGGGTGCGTGTTCACGTACTCGGCGAGTTCCACCACCTTGCTGTTGAACGTGTCCTGGTCGCCGACGCCACCACCGTAGCTGTGGAACTGGATGTGCGTGAGGTGTCCTCGCGTATCGCCGAGGGTCTTCATCGTTTCAAGTGTCGTCGCCCAGTTGCCCGGCATCCCGAGGTTGTTCGCGTGGATGTGCACCGGATGCGGCAACTTCAGTTCGTTGGCGCCTCTCGCAGTGGCTTCGATGATCTGGCGCGGGGTGACGTCATAGTGCTCCACGTTCTCGTCGAGCCCATGCACGTTGCCGCTCGGCAACTGCTTCCACACCTCAACGCCGCCGGGATTCACCAGTTTCGGCGCATAACCTTTGGCAGCACCCAGCAACCACGCGATGAACGTCTTCAGCCGCTCCGGCTCCTTCCGCTGGATCGACCGCATGATGTAGTGGTTGTTGCCCATCAACACGAAGAACCCCTTGTCGATACAAGGCGTGTCTTCCAGTTCCTCGTGCACGTGGCGCGCGGCGAGCGGCGGGGTGGCGGCGTCGAACGCGGTCGTGTACCCCATCCCGGCGTACTTGTAGCCGGTCGCGAATGTGCTCGGCGTGCTGCCCATCGTCCCGCTTCGTGTCTTCGAGGTGCGCATGATGTGCTCCGCTTTGCGCTTCTCCTCGGGACGCATCTTGCGCGCCGCATTCACCTTCGGACCGGCGATATGACAGTGCATGTCAACGCCGCCCGGCATCACCACGAGGCCCGCGGCGTCGAGGACCTTGTCGGGACGGACGGCCGGATCCGACGGGGCATCGACAATCCTGCCGTCGCGAATCCAGATGTCGCGGACCTGACCGTCCACGCCGTGCAGCGGGTCATACACAGTCCCGCCTGCGATTTTGAAATATGAGCTGCTCATACGACCGCTGACCGTCCGACGGCTACTGCTGGTTGGTGAGTTCCATGACGCGATGCTTGATCGCCGTCAACACGTCGAAGTCGCTGGGATGCGGTGACTCGAATGCGGGGCGGAGGAAGATCGGCACGTCGTCCATGCGATACACCGTTCCCGCGGTATTGATGCCATACGTCGCCGTCGTGAATGCCACCGTCGCCGCACGCGTCGTCGGCGTGTCTTTCGGGTCGAGCGCAATGTACGGAATCGATGCCAGGCGCTCGCGGGCGGGCTGGCTGAAGTTGGCCATCGGATCGGACGCGATGATCATCGCGGCATCCGCTTCGTTGCGCGCCAGGGTGTCCGAGGTGGTGTATTCACCAGGATTGAAGCGTGGATAACCGCGGCTCATGTTAACGCCGAAGGGATACCCGGTTGACCAGGTGACGACGTTGTCGGCGCCGGTGACATTGCCGTGACCACGCATCGGCTTCACGACGAACCGCGTGAAGGCGTTCATGTCGCGCGCCAGCGACAACAGCGCTTCGCTGTTCAAGTGCTTGCCGCGGGTCATCGTCAATCCCATACCGAACAGGATGACGCCGAACTTGCAGGCCTTCATTCGCGCCATCAGGTCCTGCCAGCGCGCCAGCTCGATGCCCGTGTCCTTTTTCACGACGGCAGGATCGAGATCGATTCCTTTGGCGAGCGCCCGCAGTGTCCACAGACACTCGAAGTCGCTGCGCGGCTTGACCTGGAAGAACAGGTCCATCGCCTTTGCCGTCTTGGTATTGCGGACGTCGATCGCCACCGCCGTGCGGTCCTTGCGGCCGTTCGGCAGGAACATGCCTTTCGGCATCAGGCTGTACTTCGTGAAATGGCGCGGATGATTCTCGGCGGGGTTACCTCCCCAGAAGATGATGAGGTCGCCGCGATTGGCGATCTCGCCGAGCGTGCAGGTCACCTCGCCGGCAGACTGGAACGCCATACCTGAAGGGCCATGACAGACGCTCGTCGTGGTATCGACGGTGCCCGCAATCAGGTCTCCGATGTGGACCGCCACGCGCTGCGCTTCCGACGTCGTGTCGCTCAGCCCATAGATGATCGGATAGCGCGCTTCGGTCAGGATCCGCGCGGCTCGCTCAACCCCTTCTGCGACCGATGCCGGCTTGCCCTCGATCAGACAGCTCGGCCGATCGTCGGCGTGGTGGTTCAGGAACCAGGCCTTCCCCATCACGCAGGCCCGCTTCGCCTCGATGATGTGGTTGTCCTTGACGCTGATATCGATGTCGTCACAGACACACCCGCAAAACGTGCAGGTGGCGTCAGTGACGACCTTGACCGAGGGATCAACGGGCTTTGTGCTGGCGGCAGTTGTGCTCATAACTTCTCCATGGTGACGTCCATGCCTTTGCTGGTGGGCATGCCCGTTCCATGCGTGTCTCCGTCCATCAATATGCTCGACAGATCGCCATAGGCCAGGAACAACATGCCTGACGGAAGCTCCTTGGCCGGGGCAGTGATCACCGCCAGGTCCACCTGTCTGCCGCTCTCGGTCGTAATCCGGACCTTGTCGCCGTTGACGAGCCCGTACCGTTTCATGTCCTCGTCGGCGACCTGCAGGGAACTGATTTCCTTCTGGTAGCCGTCGGTGAACTTCCCTTCGCTGACGCCGCAACCCTGCTTGCTGGTACGCCCGGGAACGAGGATAAAGGTCTCTGCCATTGGTGTCACCAGCCGCGCTGACGGTGATACTCCGTCACGAGATCGTCCAACTGCTCGCGGCTGAGCACCGCGTCCGCGTCGCCCTGAAGCGGAGTCTCGAGGAACCGATCGGGCAGCGTGTCTTCCTCGACTGTCCAGCCGGCCATCAGATTGAACTCCCTCTTGGCGTGGACGATTCGTCGCGCTGTCTCACGCAGTTCGTCTCCGGTCGTGTCCCACCCGGTCACGTACCGCAGCATTTCCGCAGCTTCGCCGTAGAAGTCCTCGAACACGCCGCGCAGGAACTTGCAGACAATCAACGAGTCCATCAGCGCGGCTTTGTCCTCGGTTTCAATCGCGTAGCGCACCGCATCGAGTGTGACGTGCTTGCGATCGACCTTCTCCGAGAAATCGACCTCGTACGCGCCGCTCCGATTGTGGTCGGCGCCGCGCGCGCCAACCGCAAACCCCAGCGCCATCGTCTGCAATGCCCGCGGTTCATAGCCTGGCATCTCCAGGCCTTTGACCTGCGGCGCAAAGGCGATGCTGTGATGGCCAATGGCCTCAGCCGCTCGCCGGCTGCCCTCGGCCAGCAGGTCACCAATGCCTTCACGTCGTCCGATCATTTCGATCGCGCGCAGCATCGCGTCGCCGGATCCAAACCGGAGCCACGGCTCGTCGAGCCAGCCCCGCTCGACACACTCCATCGCAAAGGCGATCGTGCCGCCGGCACTGATCGTGTCGATGCCGAGGTCGTCGCACAGCCTGGCCCCCCGCAGCACCATGTCGGGGTCGCCGACGCCGACCAGAGGACCGAGCGCGAAGAGCGTCTCGTACTCGAGTCGCACGCCGTCCTGATCGCCACGGGAGTAGATATGTTCGCAAC